>JBBRZV010000031.1:0-33796 GCA_038236365.1 Actinomycetales bacterium
AGCAACCCGAAGGCCACCAAACCAAACCAGGATCAAACTTGGCATCGATTTTTGGCACGCTGTTGAGTTCTCAAGAATCGCACGCACACCAACACAAGACCAACAAAGCCACGCATCGGGGCAACCGTTCAAACTTACCTGCCTGAGCGCCATTCGCATAATCGGCACTGATCCCTGGATCGCTGCTGCATGCTAGGCCCTTGGCGGGCATCCACTATAACAGGCCTAGGCCCGTTCCACGATCCCCTTACGGGCACCAGGAGACACCGGAGAACCAGCATCTTTCGTGGTTCCAACCCGAGGGACCGGCCACTTCGAAGCGTGCTTGCGCACGTGCTGCAGTGGTGTCCGTTTCTCCCTCGCAGGTTGACCTGCAGAACTTTAGGTCGTCGGACCAGCCGAGCACAAGTCGGCTGGTCACACGCCTGCCGGCCACTGCGGAGAGGCCGGGCACACAGTGTTCAGGACGACCGTGGTTCAGGACGACCGTCGGGCGGCGGCCAGGGACTTGCGGCCGCGACGTACCAGGGCCACCTGACCATGCAGGAAGTCCTCGCTGGTCAGAACGGCCTCCGGGTCGGTCACCTTGACGTTGTTGATCGATGCACCACCGTCACTGATAACCCGCCGAGCAGCGTTGCGGCTCTCCACCAGGCCGGTGGCGACCAGGGCATCCACCACCGAGTCCCCGGGCGCGACGTCTCCACCAGGGAGCTCCGCCGTGGCATCCCGCAGGGTCTCGGCATCAAGGGCGGCTGGGTCACCTTTGCCGAAGAGCGCGTCGCTGGCGGCCTGCACCGCGAAGGTCTCCCGGGCCCCGTGAACAAGAGTCGTCACGTCGGCGGCCAGGGCCTTCTGTGCCACCCGTTTGAACGGCGTCTGGGCCAACGACGCCTCAAGAACCTCGATCTCCTCCCGGGTGCGGTCGGTAAAGGTCTTGAGGTAGCCGATCACTGAGGCATCCTCGACATTGACCCAGAACTGGTAGAAGGCGTACGGCGACATCATCTCGGCGTCCAGCCAGAGCGCACCGCCCTCGGTCTTGCCGAACTTTGTGCCGTCGGCCTTGGTGACCAGCGGCGTGGTCATCAGGTGGACCGACTGGTGCTCCGTGCGGTGGATCAGGTCGGATCCAGCAGTCAGGTTTCCCCACTGGTCGACGCCGCCCGTCTGCAGGGTGCAGCCGAACGTGCGGTAGAGGTGGAGGTAGTCCAGTCCCTGCAGCAGCTGGTAGCTGAACTCGGTGTAGGAGATGCCGTCCTTGCTGGCCAGGCGGGTCGCGATCGCGTCCTTCTTGATCATGGCGTTGACCCGGAAGTGCTTGCCCACGTCGCGCAGGAAGTCCAGCGCCGACAACGGGGCCGTCCAGTCGAGGTTGTTGACCATGGTTGCGGGGTTGTCACCGTCGAACTCCAGAAACGGTCGCACCTGGGCCTGGATCCGTTCCACCCACGAGGCCACCGTCTCGGGCGAGCTCAAAGTGCGCTCGGCCGTTGCCTTCGGATCGCCGATCAGCCCTGTAGAGCCACCCACCAGGCACAGTGCCTTGTGGCCCGCCCGCTGCAGGTGGCGCATGAGGATCAGCTGGACGAGGTTGCCCATGTGAAGGCTGGGGGCAGTGGGGTCGAAACCACAGTAGAAGGTGATGGGTCCATCAGCGAGCGCCTTTCGCAGCGCCGGCTCGTCGGTGGTCTGCGCCACCAGCCCACGCCACTTCAGATCCTCGAGGATGTCGCTCACGGTGGCTGGTTCCCTTCACTGGCCCACTTGGTCACGGCACAGCCTGCCCTACGGGTCAGCCGTCCTCACAGCGGGTTTCGGTCGCCGGGACGTGCCGGGCCGGTATGTCGAGACCGTTGCCTCTCCCCCGAGCCAAAAGCGCCAGGGGTATGCCGCCGCGTCGCCGCCGCGCCCGCTCACACCGACCCTTGGTCCGCTCAGCACGACCGGGCCTGCCAAGCCGGACGACACACCACTGATCGGAGCTCTCACGACGAAGGAGCTGTCCGCCGAAATCGTGTCGATGCCGTTCTGGTCGCCATCGAGCGCCAGAGCCTTCGCCAGACGGGCGGGGCCTCGCGCGAGGTCCCGGCCGATGACGCCGGCCCGGCGCGCCACGGCCAGATCAAGGCCGTCAACCACTTCGCCGGCCCGCATGAGCACTGCGTTGGCCACGCCGACCGGACCGCAAACCAGGTTCGCGCACCAGTGCATCCCGTAGGTGAAGTAAACGTAGAGACCCCCCGGCTCCCCGAACATCACTCGGGTGCGTGGTGTTGGGCCCCTGAAGGCATGGGACCCGGGGTCGTTCGACCCGTCATACGCCTCCACCTCGGTGAGACGAACGGTCACACCCGCGTGCGAGATGGTGCACCCGAGCAGCTCAGGCGCAACCTGCAGGACCGGCCTGGCGAAGAAGGCTCGGGTCAGCCGGGCCGTCGGCCCGTATTGGGAAGCCATCCCACGGATGGTAGATGCGGCTCCCTACCTTTGCATCCCTCGTGAAGATGGAGCTGTCGATGATCTCTGGGTGTACTCGGGCCTGGTGGCACCGGCCACGCGTGTGATCTTGGACACTCGCCGGCGCGAAAGCCCTGAAACGGTGAACCTCCTCATGGTTTGATCAGGGATTGCCGACCAGATCGCGGATGCGCGTCAGAGGCAACGTCGATGGGCGTCTACCATGCGCGAGTGACGACAACCCTTTCTCAAACGCCAGCTCAACGTCGAGTGGCCGCTTGGCACTCCACCGTGATGCTCAAGGCGCTCATGGCGGTGTCAGGCCTGGTCATGATGCTGTTCCTTCTGGTCCACATGTACGGAAACCTCCATGTGTACGCAGGCCAGGCAGCCTTCGATGACTACTCGCACCACTTCCGCACGCTGTTTGAGCCGTTCCTCCCGTACTCAGCGGCACTCTGGCTGATTCGGGTGACGCTCCTGACGGCGGTGGTGCTGCACGCATACTCGGCGGTGGTGCTGTGGCTGCGGGCACGAGGCGCGACCGGAGGGCGCGGTGGCTGGCGCTACGAGAGCACCAAGGCCCGAGGCGGTTCTCAGCGCAGCTACGCGTCGTTCACGATGCGTTGGGGCGGCGTGACCCTGGCCCTGTTCATCATCTTTCACCTGCTGCATCTGACCACGAACACGCTCAGTCCCGGTGGAGCCTCTTCGAGCCCCTACCTTCGGGTTGTCAACGGCTTCCAGCTGTGGTGGGTTGTCCTCGTCTACGTGCTCGCCCTGATCGCCCTCGGGTTCCACATCCGTCACGGATTCTGGAGCGCCTTCGCGACATTGGGCGCCAACAGCAGCATTCGGCGGCGTCAGCACCTGAACGTTGCGGCCACCGCGATCGCCTTGGTGATCACCCTCGGGTTCGTGGCCCCGCCGCTCTCGATTCTCTTTGGATGGGTTGGTTAGATTGAGCACAGCAGAGAACATCTCCCCCCCTGACTTCTACACGCTCGGCGCGCCCGTAGCCGACGAGAAGGCTCCAGCGGGACCGATCGAGGAGCGTTGGGACGCTCGCAAGTTCAACGCGCATCTGATCAACCCGACCAACCGTCGCAAGATCTAGATCATCATGGTCGGCACTGGGCTGGCTGGCGCTTCAGCCGCCGCCACGCTCGGCGAGGCCGGCTATCAGGTCACGAGCTTCTCGTACCAGGACAGCCCCCGCCGTGCGCACAGCATCGCGGCCCAAGGCGGCATCAACGCTGCGAAGAACTACCGCAACGACGGCGACAGCGTCCAGCGGCTGTTCTACGACACCGTCAAGGGCGGCGACTTCCGCTCGCGGGAGTCCAACGTCTACCGCCTCGCGCAGGTGAGCGGGCAGATCATCGACCACTGCGTCGCCCAGGGCATCCCGTTCGCCCGCGAGTACGGCGGCCTGCTGGACAACCGTTCTTTCGGCGGCGTGCAGGTCTCCCGCACCTTCTACGCACGAGGTCAGACCGGCCAGCAGCTACTCCTCGGCGCCTACCAAGCCCTTGAGCGCCAGGTCGCGGCCGGCTCGGTGGTGACTTATTCGCGCCACGAGATGCTGGACCTGGTCGTGGTCGACGGCAAGGCGCGTGGCGTGGTCATCCGCAACATGGTCACCGGTGAGATCAAGACGCATTTCGCCGATGCGGTCGTGCTCGCCTCCGGCGGCTACACCAACGTCTTCTTCCTGTCCACCAACGCGATGGGCTGCAACGTCACGGCGACGTGGCGTGCGCATCGCAAGGGTGCCCTGTTCGCGAACCCGTGCTTCACGCAGATCCACCCGACCTGTATCCCTGTCAGCGGCGAGTACCAGTCCAAGCTGACGCTGATGAGCGAGTCGCTTCGTAACGACGGCCGGATCTGGGTTCCCGAGAAGGCCGGCGACGAACGGGCCCCCGGTGACATCCCGGAGGCCGAGCGTGACTACTACCTCGAGCGCGGCTATCCCGCCTTCGGCAACCTTGTCCCCCGCGATGTCGCGTCCAGGGCGGCCAAGAACATCACCGACGCAGGCCGTGGCGTCGGCCCCGGCGGGCTCGGCGTCTACCTCGACTTCGCCGACGCGATCAAGCGGCTGGGTCGTCCGGCGGTCGAAGCCAGCTACGGCAACCTGTTCGAGATGTACGAGCAGATCACGGGTGAGAACCCCTATCAGGTGCCGATGCGGATCTACCCGGCCGCGCACTATGCGATGGGCGGCCTGTGGGTCGACTACGACCTGCAGAGCACCATTCCCGGGCTGTTCGTCATCGGTGAGGCCAACTTCTCCGACCATGGCGCCAACCGGCTCGGCGCGAGCGCGCTGATGCAGGGGCTCGCCGATGGTTACTTCGTCCTGCCGAACACGATCAACGACTATCTGGCCGCCGGCCCGTTCGAGAAGCTCGACGAGACGCACCCCGCCGCCCAGGAAGCGACGGCAGCGGTACGAGCGCAGATCGACAAGCTGCTCTCGATCAACGGTGACCGCACAGTCGACTCCTTCCACAAGGAGCTCGGCAGCATCCTCTGGGACAACTCCGGTATGGCGCGGAACAAGGAGGGCCTGACCAAGGCCCTACAGATGGTGCGCGAGCTCAAGGCGGAGTTCTGGCGCAACGTCAAGGTCACCGGCGAGAGCGAGGATCTCAACCAGACCCTGGAGCGTGCTGGTCGGGTGGCTGACTTCTTCGAGCTGGGCGAGCTGATCGTCATCGACGCCCTGCACCGCGAGGAGTCCTGCGGGTGTCACTTCAGGGTCGAAAGCCAGACCGAGGACGGCGAGGCGCTGCGCGACGACAGCAAGTTCGCCTACGTCGCCGCCTGGGAGTATGCCGGCGGAGACGGCAAGCCGGTCCTGCACAAAGAAGAGCTTGAGTACCACAACATCGAGATGAAGCAGCGGAGCTACAAGTGAAGATCAACTTGCGCGTGTGGCGCCAGAAGAACAAGACCGAGCAGGGCAAGATGGTCGGCTACGACGTCCAGGACGTCTCGCCGGACATGTCGTTCCTGGAGATGCTCGACACGCTCAACGAGCGGCTCACACTGAGCGGCGAGGAGCCGGTCGCGTTCGACAGCGACTGTCGTGAGGGCATCTGCGGGGCGTGCAGCCTGGTCATCAACGGTATTCCGCACGGGCCGAAGGAGCGCGTCACGACCTGCCAGCTGCACATGCGCAGCTTCTCGGACGGTGACCAGATCGACGTCGAGCCCTGGCGCGCCGGACCCTTCCCGGTGCTCAAGGACCTGATGGTCGAGCGTGGTGCGTTCGACCGGATCATCCAGGCCGGCGGCTTCATCAGCGTGCCAACCGGAACCGCACCCGAGGCGCACGCCGTCCCGGTCCCCAAGGCCAACGCGGATGCTGCCTTCGAGGCAGCGGCCTGCATCGGCTGCGGTGCGTGTGTCGCGGCGTGTCCCAACGGCTCTGCGGCGCTGTTCGTCGGCGCCAAGATCACGCACCTGGGTCTGCTCCCGCAGGGCCAGCCGGAGCGGCACTCGCGCGCGCTTGCCATGATCAACCAGCACGACGCCGAGGGCTTCGGCGGATGCACCCAGATCGGGGAGTGCACCGCAGTCTGCCCCAAGGGCATCCAGCTGGACGTTATCTCCAGGTACCACCATGAAGTGCTGACCGCCCTGGTTCACGGCAACGCCTGAGCTTGACTCACCGGTTCAGCCGGGTCACCCCGTACCGGGTGACCCGGCTGAACTGTTTACCGGCTTGAGCTCGATGAATCGGCAAAAGACCGCGCCTCAGCCACATGCTGTCGAACCAGCCTGAGCTGCTCGCGGACGCGTGCCGGCGCCGTACCGCCTTTGGCATCACGGGACTCCAGTGATCCGCGCACGCTGAGGACCGCCCGCACGGCAGGTGTGAGGTGCGCCGAGACTGCCGCCAGTTCGTCGTCCGAGAGGTCCCACAGCTCGATCCCACGGCTCTCGCACTCGCGAACGCACGCGCCTGCGACCTCGTGGGCATCGCGGAACGGGACCCCCTGGCGGACGAGCCACTCCGCGATGTCAGTGGCGAGCGAAAATCCTTGCGGCGCAAGGGACTCGAGCCGCTCGGTGTTGAAGCGCATGGTTGCGACCATGCCTGCGAACGCCGGCAGCAGGACCTCCAGGGTGTCGATGCCGTCGAACACGGGCTCCTTGTCCTCCTGCAGGTCGCGGTTGTAGGCGAGTGGCAGCCCCTTGAGCGTGGTCAGCAGACCGGCAAGATCACCCACGAGCCGCCCGGCCTTGCCGCGGGCCAGCTCGGCAACGTCGGGGTTCTTCTTCTGCGGCATGATGCTCGACCCTGTGGAGTAGGAGTCGTCCAGGGTGATGTAGGAGAACTCCTTGGTGGCCCAGAGAACGACCTCCTCGGCGAGGCGGGAGATATCGATGGCCGCCATGGCGTTGACAAAGGCGAACTCCGCGACGAAGTCACGGCTCGACGTACCGTCGATCGAGTTCTCCACCGAACCAGCGAACCCGAGGTCTGCCGCGACCATCTCGGGGTCCAGCCCCAGGGAGGTGCCGGCCAGCGCACCAGAGCCGTAGGGAGACAAGGCCGTTCGCCGATCCCAGTCCTGCCAGCGCTCCACGTCCCGCAAGAGCGCCCATGCGTGGGCCAGGAGGTGATGGGCAAGAAGCACCGGCTGGGCGTGCTGCATGTGGGTGCGGCCCGGCATGGCGACGTCGATGTGGTGATCGGCCTGCGCCACAAGGGAGTCCACGACGTCGAGGACAAGCCCGCTGACGCTGCGGGCGTGGTCACGCAGGTACATCCGGAAGAGCGTGGCCACCTGGTCGTTTCGCGAGCGGCCAGCACGCAGCCGGCCGCCGGCATCTGCGCCCACGCGCTCGATCAGGCCTCGCTCGAGGGCTGTATGCACATCCTCGTCGTCCTCTTGGGGACCGAACGCCCCCGACTCCAGATCGGTCAGGAGCTGCCTCAGCCCGGCCAGCATCGCGTCCAGGGTGGCGTCGTCGAGCAGGCCCGCGTGGTGCAGGGCGCGTGCGTGCGCGCGGGACCCCGCGATGTCGTAGGGCGCGAGTCTCCAGTCGAAGTGGGTGGACCTCGACAACACAGTGAGGGCATCCGCGGCATTGCCGGCGAACCGGCCACCCCACAGACTGACTTTGCCCACGTGCCCGGCGCCCGTCATACCGGTGGGGTGGTCCTGGCTCACATGCCCAGCCGCTGGTCGCGAGCTGCCGCGATCTTGCTGGACAGACCATGGAGCTCGATGAAGCCCTTGGCCAGGGTCTGGTCGAAGGTGTCGCCCTCGTCGTAGGTCGCGAGGTTGAAGTCGTAGAGGCTCGTCCCGGAGCGACGACCAGTGACGACCGCGCGTCCGCCGTGCAACGTCATCCGGATGTCACCGGAGACGTGCTCCTGGGTGGAGGCGATGAATACGTCGAGCGAACGCTTCAACGGGCTGAACCAGAGACCGTCGTAGGTGAGCTCGCCCCATTTCTGCTCGACACCACGCTTGTAGCGGCCGAGCTCGCGCTCCACCGTGACGTTCTCGAGCTCCTGGTGAGCGGTGATGAGAGCCAGCGCGCCAGGGGCCTCGTAGACCTCGCGGCTCTTGATGCCGACCAGACGGTCCTCGACCAGGTCGAGGCGGCCGATGCCGGCGTTGCCCGCTCGCTCGTTGAGCGCCTGGATGGCCTGCAGGACGCTGACCTTCTCACCGTCGACAGCAACGGGGACCCCGGACTCGAAGGTGATGACGACCTCGTCGGCCTCGTGCGGGCGGGCGGGATCCTTCGTATAGGTGTACAGGTCCTCGACCGGGGCGTTCCAGATGTCCTCCAGGAAGCCGGTCTCAACCGCCCGGCCGAAGACGTTCTGGTCGATCGAGTAGGGGTTCTTCTTGGTGGTCTCGATCGGCAGGTTGTGCGCCTCGGCATAGTCGATCGCCTTGTCACGGGTAAGCGCCAGGTCCCGGACCGGTGCGATGCACGTGAGGTCGGGCGCAAGCGAGGAGATGCCCACTTCGAAGCGGACCTGGTCGTTGCCCTTGCCTGTGCAGCCGTGGCCGACGACATTGGCGCCGTGCTGCTTGGCCGCCCGGACCAGATGCTTGACGATCACGGGACGCGAGAGCGCCGAGACCAGAGGGTAGCGGTCCATGTACAGGGCGTTCGCCTGGATCGCGGGGAGACAGTACTCGTCCGCGAACTCGTCGCGGGCATCAGCCACGTACGCCTCGACGGCGCCGCAGTCGAGCGCTCGCTGACGGATCGTGTCGAGATCCTCACCGCCCTGTCCGAGGTCGACGGCCACGGCGATGACCTCGGCACCGATGGCGTCAGCGATCCAGCCGATGGCGACAGAGGTGTCGAGACCTCCGGAGTATGCAAGAACAACGCGGTCAGTCACGGGGTCTCCTTGGTGAGTTTCTTCGTCTGAATGACGACTGGTCTGGTCGGCGAGGTGGTGGTTGGTCTGGTCGGCGAGGTGGCGCGTGGTGGCTCTGCAGCTCGGATCGGGTCGTCCTCGCGCGATCCGGCCAGAGCCAGAAGCCGGCGGACTACCGCCCGACTCTGCAGCGCTCCGCTGGTGATGATCATGATCGTGTCATCGCCGGCGATGGTGCCCAGGATGTCCGGCTCGTTTGCGTGGTCGAGCGCCGAAGCCAGGTAGTTGGCAGCTCCAGACGGGGTGCGCACGACGACCAGGT
This sequence comes from Actinomycetales bacterium, assembly GCA_038236365.1. Classification (GTDB taxonomy): domain Bacteria; phylum Actinomycetota; class Actinomycetes; order Actinomycetales; family Dermatophilaceae; genus UBA4719. The sequence goes on from JBBRZV010000031.1 coordinate 9,153, forward strand.
TGGCGGATGCGCGCGCAGTGACGAGAAGCTCCTCGCACTGTCGCCGTAGGCGCGCGCTCACCTCGTCCAGGCCGGGGGCAACCCGTGCAGTGCGATCGCCACCCTGCCCCGGCACCGCATAGACCAGGGTCTTCCCCTCGCGTACCTTGACGGCGCCCAGCTCGACAAGGTCACGGCTCAAGGTTGCCTGTGCGACGTCGAAACCCTTTCGCGACAGGATCTCCAGGAGCTCTCCTTGCGATCGCACGCTCTGGCGTCCGAGTATGTCGAGGACCAGCTGACGCCGGCCAGCCCGGGTCTGGGGTATCACGTGCGCACCGCCGAGACGTCTGGCGCCGTGGCCGCGCGGAAACAGGACTGGCAGTTCATGTGCTCGGCTCCAGCCCGTCCAGAAGGGTCGGCAGCGCAGCCACGAACGTGCCGATCTGCTCGGTCGTGACGACCAGCGGCGGCGTGAGCCTGAGCGCATCCGGCGTCGGTGCGTTGATGATGAAACCGGCGCTCAGGGCCCGATCGGCGACGGCGACCGCCACATCCGCTGAGAGAACGATGGCACGCAGGAGCCCTGAGCCGCGAACTCCCGAGATCAACGGATGCCCAAGTGCCACCACCGAATCGGCTAGATAGCTGCCAACCCTCGTGGCATGGGCAAGTAGCCCGTCCTTGTCGATTGTGTCAAGGACGGCCAGTCCCGCGGCGGCTGCCAGCGGGTTGCCACCAAACGTGGAACCGTGCTGGCCGGCCGTAAGCAGCCCGCTGATGAGGGGGCCAAACGTGACGAGCGCGCCGATGGGGACTCCCCCGGCCAGCCCCTTGGCGACCGTAATGGCGTCCGGGACGATGCCGGCCTGCTGGAAGGCGAACCACGTTCCTGTACGGCCAACACCGGTCTGGACCTCGTCGATGACGAGCAGGGTCCCGGTCGCCTGGGTCAGGTCTCGGGCCAGCTGCAGGTATTCCGGGTCAGCGGCGACGACTCCGGCCTCACCCTGGATGCACTCGAGGAAGAGTGCGGCCGTGTCGGTGCTGACGGCGCCCCGTAGCGCAGCTTCGTCGTTGAGCGGCACATGGGTGACTGATGGTATGAGCGGCTCGAACGGCTCGCGGTACGCCAGCTTGTGGGTGAGAGCCAGAGCCCCCGTCGTGCGACCGTGGAAGGCCGCCTCCGCAGCGACCAACCCAGTGCGGCCGGTCCGCCGGCTCAGTTTGATGGCGGCCTCGATCGCCTCCGTGCCCGAGTTTGCAAAGAAGACAGCCGAGCCCTTGGGAGCGCCCGCAACGGCGAGCAGTCGCTCGGCCAGCTCAATCTGGGGCGGGGTGGCGAAGAAGTTGGAAACATGGACCATGGACGCGGCCTGCTTGCAGACCGCCTCTACCACCGCGGGGTGTCCGTGGCCGAGGGCATTGACGGCGATCCCGGCGAGCAGGTCGAGATAGCGGTTGCCGTCAGCATCCCAGACGTAGCAACCCTCCCCGCGCGTCAAGACGGTCTTGGGACGCCCGAACACGCCGATCATCGAATGGGCGTAACGGTCGAGGTACGTCGCACTGTCGAGCACGGCCATCACGAGTCGCCCCGATCGTCATCGTTGATGGGCTGTGTCACGCGGTCCGTCGCTGCTTCGGGATCTGGCGCTGCGTCGGGAACGATCATCGTGCCGATGCCCTCACTGGTGAAGACCTCGAGCAGTAACGAGTGCGGCTGGCGACCATCGATGATGTGCGCTTGCTGCACTCCGTGGGTCACCGCACGCACGCAGGCCTCGAGCTTGGGCGCCATGCCGGTGTGAACCCGGGTCAACAGGTCGGTCGCCGAGCTCACGGACAGCTGCGAAAGCAGCGAGTCCTTGCTGGGCCAGTTGGCGTAGACCCCTTCAACGTCGGTGAGCACGACCAGCTTCTGGGCCATCAGCGCGACGGCGAGGGCCGATGCCGCACTGTCGGCATTGACGTTGAGTACCTGCCCTTCGACGTCGAGATCCGGGGCCACCGTTGAGACGACCGGGATCCGGCCGGCGGCGAGGATGTCCATCACCGCAGAGGGATTCACGCTCTCGACGTCTCCGACCAGGCCAAGGTCCACTGGAAGGCCGTCGATGAACACGGCTCGGGTACGGGCGCCGAACAGACCGGCGTCCTCGCCGGACAGTCCGACCGCCAGTGGTCCGTGCTTGTTGAGCAGCCCGACCAGCTCACGCCCCACCTGGCCGGTGAGGACCATGCGTACGACCTCCATGACCTCAGGAGTGGTGACCCGAAAGCCGCCCTTGAACTCGCTGGTCATCCCGAGCCGGTCCAGCATGGAGCCGATCTGCGGACCGCCGCCGTGGACGACAACCGGGCGGAGCCCGGCATAACGCAAGAACATGATGTCCTGGGCGAAGGCCGCCTTGAGGTCGTCGTCGACCATGGCGTTGCCGCCGTACTTGATGACGACCAGCGCTCCACGGAACCGCTCGAGCCACGGGAGTGCCTCGACCAGGGTCTGCGCCTTGGCAGCCGCGGCAGCCAAGGTGCCCTGGCCGACGGGAGTTCTGAGGTTCTCACTCGGCGTCGTCATGTCGGTGCCCACTCACATGACTCCGCGCTCGCTCCAGTCCTCGCTGCGCTGCGATCCTCACTCGCGCTCGTCATGTCGAATACGCCGAGTTCTCGTGGACATAGTCGTGGGTGAGGTCATTGGTCCAGATGGTCGCCGTCTGCTCACCTGCGTGCAGATCCACGACGACGTGAACCTCTCGGCCGTTCATGTCGATCAGCAGCCGGTCCTCGCCGACCCCACCCGCGCGACATACCTGGATGCTGTTGATGGCCACGTCGAGGGCCGCCGGCTCAAAGATGGCTTGCGTCGTCCCTACCGCCGCAAGGATGCGGCCCCAGTTGGGGTCGCCACCGAATACTGCACACTTGAAGAGGTTGTTACGAGCGATCGCACGGGCGACCTCGAGAGCGTCCGAAACGCTTGCCGCAGAGCGGATCTCGATCTCAATGTCATGATTGGCGCCTTCTGCGTCCGCGATGAGCTGCCTGGCAAGATCCGCACACACCGATGTGACTGCCTCGCGCAGCTCCAGGGCCGAAGGCTTCACGCCTGAAGCCCCCGAGGACATCAGCAGAACCGTGTCGTTGGTGGACATGCATCCGTCCGAGTCGATCCGGTCAAAGGTGGTCTCCGTCGCTGCACGCAGCGCCGTGTCCAGGGCTCCGGCATCTGCCACCGCGTCGGTGGTGATCACCACGAGCATCGTGGCCAGCGCAGGTGCGAGCATGCCTGCGCCTTTGGCCATGCCACCCACCGACCAGCCGTTGCCCGCGCACAAAGACTGTTTGGCCACGGTATCGGTCGTCATGATTGCGGTGGCTGCGGTGTCACCACCGGCGGCGGACAGTGCCGTCGCTGCCACGTCTATCCCGGCCAGGATCTTGTCCATGGGCAGGAGCTCACCGATGAGGCCAGTGGAACAGACGACAACGTTATCGGCCGCCACGTCGATGGCGGCAGACAGATGCCTGGCGCTGGCCTGGGTGTCGGCGAACCCGGCTGCCCCCGTGCAGGCATTGGCTCCCCCTGAGTTGAGCACCACCACGTCGACCCGGCCATCGGCCAGCACCTGACGACTCCAGGTGACCGGCGCAGCCTCGACCCGGTTGCTGGTGAACACCGCCGCGGCATGATGGTCGGGGCCGTCGTTCACGACGACGGCAAGGTCCGGCCGGCCACTGGCTTTCAGACCAGCAGTCACGCCTGCGGCGCGGAATCCGGCTGGGCTGGTCACACTCATGGGGCGACACCTGCTGTGGGCAGCCCGGTAGTCTCAGACAGCCCCAGCGCCAGGTTGGCGCACTGCACCGCGGCACCCGCGGTGCCCTTGGTCAGGTTGTCCACGGCAGCCACGGCAATGACCCTTCCGGTGCGGTCGTCCAGCGCCACTTGAAGGTGGACGTTGTTGCTTCCCAGCACATCCGCTGTGCGTGGCCACTGACCCGCGGGCAGCAGGTGGACGAATGGCTCATCGGTGTAGGCCGCCTCCCACGAGTCGCGCAACTCGCCGGTTGTCAGCCCCGGCTTCGCCCTGGCGGTGCAGGTGGCCAGTATCCCGCGCGGCATCGGCGCCAGGGTCGGGGTGAACGAGACGGACACCGGCTCCCCGGCTGCGGCGCTGAGGTTCTGCTCGATCTCCGGTGTGTGGCGGTGGACTCCGGCGACGCCATAAGGCGACATGGAGCTCATCGTCTCTGCACCGAGTAGGTGTGGCTTGAGGGACTTCCCTGCACCCGAGGTCCCGCTTGCCGCGACGATGACCACGTCGGCTGCCTCAAGGATGCCTGCGACGAACCCAGGCGCCAACGCCAACGTGCACGCCGTGGGATAACAGCCGGGAACAGCGATCCGGCGAGCGCCCGACAACAGCTCGCGACCCTTGTGGCCCTGCGGTAGTGGCAGCTCGGGCAACCCGTAGGGCCACGTGCCGGCATGTTCGCTGCCGTAGAAGTTCCCCCACTGCCTGGCGTCGGTCAGACGAAAGTCTGCGCCGCAGTCGATCACAATGGCGTCGGCCGGCAGATGGTCCACGAGTGCCGCAGAGGCTCCATGGGGCAGGGCCAGAAAGACAACGTCATGACCGGCCAGGGACTCGGGGGTCGTCACGAGCATGGTGCGGTCCGCGAGCGGGGTGAGGTGTGGATGGACCTCTCTGACCCGCATGCCGGCGTTGGACGCTGCCGTCAGTGCACCGATCTCCATGTCGGGGTGCCCGAGCAGCAGCCGCAGGATCTCTCCTCCGGCATAGCCGCTGGCACCCGCAACCGCCACCTTGACCATGCGCATGACTATACACAGTCATGGGAATGTATGCAGACTTGGCAGACTTATGTCACCGGATCAGACGATCCCCATGGGTGCAGACGAAGGGTGCGGGCGTCGTCGTCCAGCCCCAGTCGGGCCCGCTCGCTGAGCGACTCCGGCGTATCAACGCCGGCGCGCACAAACCGCCCCGACCAGGCATCCAAATCGCCACCGGCCAGAGCCAGCACCAAGTTCGTGACGTCCTTGGGATCGGTCCACCGTGTGCGGCCCCGATGCAGCTCCATCGACAGCGTCATCTCTGTCCGTACGGTGCCGGGCGCCAGATCAAAGGCCCGGATGCCGTGCGCCCACCCCGCAAGGTGCGTGCCCCCCGTTATCCTCGCCAGTGCCGACTTACTGGCGCAGTAAGCGCTCAGCTCGGCCCGCTCAGCCATACCGGCGCCGCTGTTGAGGTTGATGATCCGCCCTCCGCCCGCCTTGATCATGTGCGGCACGATGGCGCGAGTCATCAGGAAGGGACCCCGCACGTTCGTCGTGACGACCGACCACCACTGGTCGACATTGGCCTCCCAGAGTGGCACCTCAGCCTCGATAGTGCCGGCGCTGTTGACCAGAAGGTCGATCCGGCCCCAGGACGACAGAACTGCACCAACCGCCTCCCCGACACGTACCTCATCGGTCACATCGACCGACATGGCCATGGCCAGGCGACGGGGATGACCCACAGACTCGATCTCGCGGGCGACCGCAGCGGCGGCCGCACCGTCACGCGCGAGCAGGCACACGGCATACCCGTCGTCGGCCAGTGCACGAGCAATGGCGGCCCCGATGCCCCGCGAGGCACCGGTGACGACCGCGACCCGCTGCTGCAGGACCATCTCAGGCGCCGCGCTGCACCGCGCCAACCGCAGATGCGGCCGACTCGATTGCCCGATCCCGTAGCCCGTTGACCTCCTTGGTGGTCAGCGTGCGCTCGGGTGCACGGAAGACCATCCGGTAGGCCAGGGACTTGCGACCGGGCCCGACCTGATCACCGCGGTAGATGTCCATGAGCACGAGCGACTCGAGCATCTCGCCGGCCCCTCGACGCAGGGCCAGCCCCAGAGCCGATGCGTGGACCTGCTCATCGACAACCAACGCCACGTCACTTTGCGCAACGGGATAGGTGGACAGCTCGTGAGCCTGGACCCTCGTCTCGCTGGCAAGAGTGAGGATATCGACGTCCAGCTCGCCAGCACAGGTTCGTGGTGGCAGCCCGAGCGCGGCAAGCACCCTGGGGTGAAGCTCTCCGGCGTGACCCACCACGGTGCCATCGGTCAGCTCGAGACGCACACAACGACCGGGGTGCCACGGCGCCTGGCCATCGGCGCTGGCGACCAGGGTCAGCGCAAGGGCCGAAGCCATCGCGTTTGCTGCGCCGACCATGTCGGTCCAGTCACCGGGACGGCCACGCCCCCACCATCCTGCTGGGTCGGCGTCACCCGTCAGCGCCATCGCGACCATTCTTGGCTGGGGCGGAACTGCAGCCAGGATTTGCCCGAGGGTCGAGTCGTCAGGGCGTGCCTCGGTGCCCGGAACCGGCGCGGTCTGCGGATCGCCAGTCGGGCGCGTGACGAGTCCTAGCTCGAAGATGGCGCTGTCGCGCTGCCCCCGCGAGACATTGCGTCGCAGCGCCTCGACCAGGGTCGACAGGACTGAGGTCCGCATCAGCGGCGCTTCGTCCGAGAGCGGGTTGGCGATGCGGACCGCGCTTCGGCGGGGGTCGTCCGCCTCCAGACCCAGGTCATCGTGCCTCTGAACCGACACGAACGGATAGGTCAGCACTTCGACAAAACCTTGATGCGCAAGGGTGTTGGCCAGGATCCGTCGCACCCGCTGGCCGTGGGTCAGTCCGCGCCCACTGCTCGCCTGCGGAAGGACTGACGGAATCTGGTCGTAGCCCCGAAGCCGCACGACCTCCTCGACGAAGTCCGGCCCGTTGCCCAGGTCCGGGCGCCATGAGGGAGGCAGCACCGAGAGGCTCAACGATCCTGAAGCCAACCCGGAGCTCGACGTCTCCCGGACATCGCACCCAATCTCGCGCAGAGTCTTGACGACCTCCTCAGGGGTGTAGGGCAGGCCTACCAATCGCGCCGGCAGCAGGGGGTCGAGGTCGATTCGCTCGCGCGCGAGACGCCGATCGACGTCGGTGACTCCGTCATCCGCGACTCCCCCGCCAAACTCAACCAGCAGGTTCACCGCGAGCTGGGCGGCCGCAGCAGTGATGTCCGGGTCGACCCCCCGCTCGAAGCGCCTCGATGCCTCGGTCGTCAGCTTGTGACGACGCGAGGAGCGCGCCACCGATGTGGGGTCGAAGTGGGCCGACTCGACCAGCACGTCGGTCGTGGTCGGACCAACCTCCGAGGTGGCGCCCCCCATGACCCCGGCGATGGCCAGCGCGGTTGTGCCACCGTCGGTGATCAGCAGATCCTCGGAGAACAGGGTGCGCTCGACATCATCAAGGGTCTTGAGCGTGTCCCCGGCCTTCGCCCGGCGAACGATGATCGGCCCACGGAGGGTCGACACGTCGAACGCGTGCAGGGGCTGGCCCAGGAGGAGCATCACGTAGTTGGTGACGTCGACCGCCAGCGAGATCGGTCGCATCCCCATCTGGGTCAGCCTCTTCGCCATCCACTGGGGTGACGTGGCGCCTGGGTCGAGCCCCGTCACGACACGTGCGACGTATCGGTCGCAACCAAGGCGACCGTTCAGTGGCGCCCCGTCGGCGAGCTGCACGGCATACCCGCTGGTGTTCGCCACGGGCGACGCGATGGCGGCTGGGTCGTGAAAGGTCCCATTCGTGGCATGTGAGTACTCGCGGGCGATGCCACGCAGGCTGAAGCAATAGCCGCGGTCGGGAGTGACGGTGACCTCGACAACCTCGTCGGCCAGGCCGAGCAGCTCGATGGCATCATCGCCCGGGCTCAGCTTGGCCGCTTCCTGCTCGCCCAGGGATGACTGCAGCACGAGGATGCCGTCGCGATCCTCGCCGATACCAAGCTCTTTGGCCGAGCAGATCATGCCGTTGCTCATATGGCCGTACGTCTTTCGGGCGCCGATCTGTATGCCGCCCGGCAGGACGGCCCCTGGCAGCACAACCACGACTAGGTCGTCGACGGCGAAGTTCGTCGCGCCACAGACGATCCCCTGCGGCGTGCCCTCCGAGACCCGCTGGCCATGGTTGCCCACGTCAACCTGGCACCACCGGATCGGCTTGCCGTTCTTCTGAACCTCCTCGACGAACTCAAGGACCCGACCCACGACCAGTGGACCGGTGATGTCACCGCCGTGCAAGTCCTCTTCCTCAAGGCCCAGGCGGACCAGGCTGGCGGCGACCTCAAGACCGGTCGCGGACGGTGCGCCTTCGACATACTCGCGCAGCCACGAAACTGGGGCCCGCATCAGATCTCCATCCCGAACTGCGTGCTGAACCGCACATCACCCTCGACCATCTCGCGCATGTCCTTGACCCCCTGGCGCAGCATCAGCGCCCGCTCGATGCCCATGCCGAAGGCAAAGCCGGTGTAGCGGTCGGGGTCGATGCCGCACGCCCGGAAGACATCCCGGTTGACCATCCCGCAACCACCCCACTCGATCCAGCCGGTGCCTCCGCAGGTCCGACAGCTGGCGTCGGAGCCGCGACAGATGAAGCATCGGAAGTCCAGCTCGGCGCTGGGCTCGGTGAACGGGAAGTATGACGGCCGCAGTCGCGTCTCCAGCCCCTCGCCGAAGAGTGCCCCGACCAGGTGGTCCAGCGTGCCCCGCAGGTGTGCCATGGTCAGCCCCTCCGCCACGGCAAGGCCCTCCACCTGGTGGAACACGGGAGAGTGCGTGGCATCCAGCTCGTCGGTGCGGAACACCTTGCCGGGACACACGACGAACAAGGGCAGGTCACGCTCGAGCATCGACCGGACCTGGACAGGCGAGGTGTGGGTGCGCAGGACCAGCCCGGCATCCGGGGGGTCGACGAAGAACGTGTCCTGCATCTGACGCGCAGGATGATCGGCGCCCAGGTTCAGGGCGTCGAAGTTGAACCACTCGGACTCGACCTCAGGCCCTTCGGCGATCTCCCAGCCCATGGCGACGAAGATGTCGCCGATCCGTTCGGAGGTCAGCTCGAGCGGATGACGGCCGCCAAGGGGGCGACGGCCCACCGGGACGGTGACGTCGACCGTCTCGTCGACGAGCAACCGTGCGTCACGCTCGATATCGAGCTCGCCCTGACGTAACGCCAGGGCCTTGGCGACCCGACCGCGGGCGATCCCCACCCGCTTCCCCGCTTCGGCCTTCGCCGTGGGGGGCAAGGCTCCGATCTCTCGGTTGGCCCTGGACAGGGCGCTGCTGTCGCCCTGGTGTGCCAGGCGGGCAGCCTTGAGCGAGTCCAGCGAGTCAGCAGCGGCAAACGCCGACAGCGCCTCGGTGACTGCCGCCTCGAGTGCGGCCGGGCTGAGCGTGCTCACTTCGACGGGGTCAAAGCTCTTGTTGGGTGCAGACATCGCTTTCAATCAGTTGTGGGACAGGAGGTGGAGGGACGCGGAAGGTCAGAGAACGTGCTCGGGTGCGCCAGCAGGCAAGGTGAACCGGAACTCGGCCCCGCCTCCTTTGGCACGGCCGACGCTGATCTTGCCACCGTGCGCATCGACGAGTCCTCGAACGACATACAGGCCTAGACCCGTGCCGCCGCGGCGGCTGCTGTGCCAGAACCTCGTGAAGATCATGGGGTAGTGCTCAGGCGCGATGCCCTCCCCCTCGTCGCTGACGGTGACGGCGATGTCCTCATCACCATCACGTCCGGTACCCACAACCTTCAGGCTGACCTTCCCTTCACCGTGGCGCACGGCATTCTCCATCAGGTTGGCCAGGATCTGGTCGAGCCGGTCGGGGTCGGCCCACACTTCGGGCAACGTCGTTCCCTCGCCGTCAAGGTCGAACCGGTCCCGCTCATATCCGCTGGCAACGAATCGTTCGATGTGCCGGTTGATGGCCGCAACAACGTCCACCGGCTGCTTGCGCACCTCGAGCCGCCCTGCATCTATGCGGGAGATGTCCAGGAGCTCGGTGATCAGCCTCGTGACCCGGTCGGCGTCGGCCTCGATGGTCTGCAGCATCAGCCGCTTCTGGTCGTCGGTGAATCGGTCCCAGCGACGCAGAAGTGTCGAAGAAAAGCCCTTCACCGAGGTGAGGGGCGAGCGAAGCTCGTGGGCAACCGTGGAGATCAGGGCGGAGTTGCCGGCTTCAGCGCGACGTCGTGCCTCGGCATCGCGGAGCGCGACGACCACCTGACTGACCGGCATACTGCGTCCCGGGCGCACGTACCTGGCAGTGACCAGGACCTCCTGGCGCCCCGGGATGATCAACAGCTTCTCACGGTGACCGCTGCGTATGGCCAGTCCCTTCCAGGGGTCGGTGCATGCCCACCAAGAGCGACCATCGTTCTCCTGCAAGGGAATCGCTGTGCGGATGTCTTGACCGAGCAGGTCAGAAGCGGGCGTTCCGACGATCATTGCCGCCTGCTTGTTGACGTAGACCAGGAGCCCCTGCTCGTCGGCAACCAACAGTCCGTCGGGGTGGACGTCACAGACGGCGGCATGCCACCCAGAGGAACGCGCGTCCCCCGTTGCGTTCGACCCTTGTCCCATACCTGCGACTTTAGCCACTTATGGGGTCCGCGCGCTGCACGTAAGCCGATGCATATAGACAGATTGTCGCGGCCATGGCGAGGTTCAGCGACTCGGCCTTGCCGTAGATCGGGACCCGCACCGCCGAGTCGCAGGCCTCTCGAACGCCGGACTCGAGACCCCACGCCTCGTTTCCCATCACCCACGCGTGAGGTCCGGCGAGGTCGACATCAGCAAGCTGGGACTCCCCGCTGCCATCCGCCGCCAGCAGTGTCAGACCCGCGTGACCTACCCGATCCAGAAGGACAGGGATGGGCACGCCGACCACGATCGGAAGGTGGAAAAGCGAGCCCGCGGTCGATCGGACCACCTTCGGGTTATAGATGTCGACGCTTGAGTCACTCACCAGAACGGCGTCGGCACCTGCGGCATCAGCGCCACGGATCACCGTGCCTGCGTTACCGGGGTCGCGGACGTTGGTGAGGACCAGCAGGAGCTTCGGGTGAGCGGCCAGCACGGTGTCGAGGTCGATGTCGATCGGCCGACACACCGCCAGGATCCCCTGGGGGACCTTGGTGTCGCACATGGCGGCAAGGACCTCCTGGCTCACCTCGTGGATGGACACCCCACCGGCCCGTGCCACCTCCAGCACAGCCGTATGCCGGCTGGCCGCCTCTGCGTCGATGTACAGATCCTTGACCACGTCACATCGGTGGAAGACGACCTCGTGAACGGCCTGAGGACCTTCGACGAGGAACAGGGACTCGCGCTCACGCGCTGAACGCCGGCTCAACGCCCGCACGGACCTGACCCTGTCGGAACCGATGTTGGTCAGCACCTGATGATCAGATCTGCGGGGCGTCGAACCGGGGGCAACGGAGGCGTGGCTCAGACTGCGACGTCGCTGTCGGCGGCAGCCGTCTGCGCCGGCACTTGAGCCCGAGCGATCTCGACAAGGGCTGTGAAGGCAACGGCGTCACTCACGGCCAGCTCGGCCAGCATCCGACGGTCGACCTCGATCTCGGCAGCCTTCAGGCCCTGGATGAAGCGGTTGTAGGTCATGCCATTGGCGCGCGCGCCGGCATTGATCCGCTGGATCCAGAGGCGACGGAAGTCACCTTTGCGTGCGCGACGGTCGCGGTAGGCGTAGCCGAGCGAGTGGGTGACCTGCTCCTTGGCCTTGCGGTACAGGCGCGAACGCTGTCCGCGGTAGCCGCTGGCGCGCTCGAGAACAACCCGGCGCTTCTTGTGGGCGTTGACCGCCCGTTTCACGCGTGCCACGTGAGACTCCTTGTTTTGATTGCCTAGATTTTGCGCTGACCTGTCGTTGGGACAAACGGCCTCCGCTTTCACGCGGAGACACCCTTGTCATGTCAGCGAATCTGAATGAGTGTGTCTGGACTTTGAGCTGAGTGTTCTGAACCCTTGAGCCGAGTTGACCCTGAAGTCGTCTTGACTCCTGAGTCGTCCTGGCTACTTGCCCAGGAGCTTCTTGATCTTCTTGGCCTGGGGCTTGTTCAGCTCCACGTCATTCGCGATCGAGCGGGTCTTCTTCGAGGACTTGTGCTCGAGCAGGTGGCGACCACCGGCCTGCTCACGCATGACCTTGCCAGTGCCGGTGAGGCGGAAGCGCTTCTTGGCACCGCTGTGGGTCTTCATCTTCGGCATGGAGCCGATCTCCTTCGGTCGTGCGGGTCCTCGCGGATCCACGGGGTTCTGTCGTAATGCCTGTCGGCCGTGCTACTCAGCAGTGGTGTTCTCGGCCTCAATCTTGCTGTCCTCAACGATGGCTTCGGGCGCTGCCTTGGCTGGGGCTGCCTTGGCCGGCGCTACCTTGGCTGGCGCTACCTTGGCCGGCGCTACCTTGGCCGGCGCTACCTTGGCTGGCGCGGCCGCAGCCGGCGCTGCCTCAGCCGGGGCTGCCTCAGCGGGCGGCGCGGTGGCGCGTGACGCGGTCGTGCGTGCCGAGGACGAGACCGGGGCCTTTGCAGCAACCTCCTCGCGCTTACGACGCTGTTCCGCCTTGGCCTCGGCCTTCTTCTTGGTCGGGCCGATCACCATCACCATGTTGCGGCCGTCCTGCTTGGGAGTGCTCTCGACGAAGCCGAGGTCACCGATGTCCTCGGCAAGGCGCTGCAGCAGGCGAAAACCAAGCTCGGGCCGGGACTGCTCACGACCTCGGAACATGATCGTCACCTTGACCTTGTCGCCCGTCTTGAGGAACCGCTCGACGTGGCCCTTTTTGGTGGCGTAGTCATGCGGGTCAATCTTCGGGCGGAGCTTGATCTCCTTGATGACCGTGTTGACCTGGTTCTTGCGGGCTTCCCGCTCCTTGATGGCTTCCTGGTACTTGAACTTGCCAAAGTCCATGAGCTTGGCGACCGGCGGCTTCGCCATCGGTGCCACCTCGACGAGGTCGAGGTCCGACTCGGCAGCAAGACGCAAGGCATCCTCGACGCGAACAATGCCGACCTGTTCACCATTGGGGCCAACCAACCGCACTTCCGGGACACGGATGCGGTCGTTGATACGAGGTTCGCTGATGTGGTTCTCCTCTGTTGTCCCGTCCAAGGGGACAGTGTCGTCCATCTGGGGCGACCACCGGCAGACGCGAAAAACTCCCCGCCACCGAGAGCACGAGGAGCTTTCAAAGCCTGGAGCATCCAACCAAAACCGCCGGTACAGCGGGCCGCGGACACCCGTCATACGCTGCACGTCTGCTGCGGCGCACCATCGGGTGCGACGCCCCAGCCGGGCGGACCTGGAACCCGGCGGCTGGCTGCAGCGAACTGCGAACGTGCCGACGCGGGTGGAAGCGACTTGCTTGTGCTTCTCTTGCACGCTGTGCCATTCAGGGCGTTGGGACGTCCTGTCGACACAGCCGGTCAGCGGCAAGGGTACCAGCGGGAACTGCCAGACGGCCAATCCTGACCGCGGTCGCCGCCGCTGCGAGCGACGCCGACCTCATCTTCGAGCGGCGTCGCCTTCGTTACCGCGCGCCCTCGAGGTCCTTGAGACCTGGCGAACGCCTTAGGCAGTGCTCGAGAGCAGCCCGGCGGCCCGCTCTCGGGAGCGGCCGCGAGAGATCGTGGCGCCGGCTCCGACCACGGCAACGACCAGTCCGACCAGGGACACGCTGATGAAACCACCTCGCCACCCCCATTGGTCGATCGCAAGGCCGGCAATCGGGGCACCCAGGGCAGAACCCGCCGTCATGAATGAGCCATGCCATCCCATGGCCGCTCCCAGGGCACCCATGGGCACCACCCTGCTGACCTGGTCGACGGTCGCGGTGATCGTCGGCGCGCACAGCAGCCCGGCCACGAAGGCCAGGCCGGCGAACGGCCACACGCTTGGTGCCAGCGCGATCGGAAACGTCGCCAGGCTGAGGCCGCCCAGGAGCAGGAACGCCGGGATCGACCGGTGCAGCAGGCCGTAGACGAGACCACCGATCAACGATCCGAGCCCCCAGATCGCCAGAACGGGGCCGATCAGGGAGATCTGGCGGAACTCCCGAAGGGCAGCGACAATCGCGATGTCCGAACCGGAGAGGACGATCGTCGTGGCAGCAGCGGCGCCACACACGGCCAGAAACCCCGGGCGGAACCAGGCGCGGAGCGGTGGACTCAGGGCGGGCACGCCGTCCCCCTCATCCTCGTCGCGATCCGGACGCATGACCGGGTTGACCAACCAGAGCCCTACCCCGGCCACAACGCCGAGCATCTCGACGCTGAACAGGACCCATGACGTCGGCCAGATGGTGGCCGCCCAGACCCCGACGAGCGGGCCGATCATGAAGGAGAGCTCGACGGCCACCGAGTCCAGAGACAGCGCGGTGCGTCGATCGCTCTCGGGGACGGCCGCGATGACCGCCAGCCGGATGACCGAGAAGATCGGGATGATGAAGAGACCCCCCACCGCGGCGAGCAGGAGAAGCGGGACGTAGCCCACGAACGGCGCGATCGACCAGCAGACCGCCGTCACGACCAGGGAGGGCAAGACCACCCGACGCAGGCCCTTGGAGTCGAGCAGCCTGCCTCGCCAAGGCCCGCTGATGGCAATACAGATCGTCGCCGCAGCACTCACCAGTCCGGCGGCACCGTAGCTCCGATGCAGGGTCTGGACGACGTGGAGGGTGAGAATGACGCCACCGGCGAAGATCGGGATTCGCACCAGGACGCCAAGAACCAGCGCCTGTCGCAGAGCGCCGACGGACAGCACGCGACGGTACGGGGCGAGCGGCATACCCCTGAGGTTGTCACACGGGGTCCAGCGCTGACCACGGGGTTTCCGGCTATGCCGGGCGGATGGTGAAGGCGAGGCCGTCGATACGCGCTCGTGCCTCGCCGTCCTTGGCGATCCGCTCCCCGATGCGCGTGGCCAAGGCCTGAACCTGAGCCGGGTCAAGTCCCGGACGCAGGCTCAGCACGACCCGGAGGATGCCGGCCCCGGCGGGGTCTCCGTCTTCGCAGAAGCAGCCGATCACCTCTGCCTCGTCAGCAGTGGCGCGGGTAAGTGTCAGTGCGACGAAGGGATCCGTATGCGCGGGAAGCCACTCACGCTGTTGGGCCAAGGCCCACACCATGCTTGGTCGCAGTACCCGCGGGTGTCGCGACCCGACGTCGATCACCAGCACGTCACAGCGCTCGGCCACAGCCGCCTGAGCTGCCGTGGCGCTGGTGACCGGTGAGGGGCGGGCGGCTGGGTCCCAGGCCAGCAGCGCGGTCACGCTGGTGAATACCGGGAGGGCTCGTTGCCCCTCCGGCGACGTCAGGGTCACCATACCCATGTCAGCTGACCGAGGCGACTTCAGCTCGCCCGGGTTGGCGCTCGCCGGTGCGGCCACGACCGGGACCAGCAATCGTGCGTTGGTGAGCGCCGCGAGCAGTGCGACCTCGCCCCAACCCTCCGCAAGCGCTGCGCTCAGGTTGGGGTCAGCCTCGCCGGTGTCGTTGCCGAACCCGGTTCCGGACAGCATCCGACCCGTTCCCGGAGGCACTTCGGACTCGTCCGTGGTCGCACGATCGAGCGAATGCTTCCCTGTTGACGGCGCGTCACTCACGAGGGGTTCTTGGAGGTTCGTACGCCTTTGCCGAGCCGACCCGTGCTTCACACTCCACCTCGACGAGCATCTCCTCATCGAGAAGACCGGCGACCAGAACCATTGTCGCGGCCGGTCGCACGTCTGCGAAGCGCTCCCCGTGAACCTTGCCTACCGCGGCGCAGTCGGCCCTGTTGACGACGTAGACACGGGTCCGGATGACGTCACCTGGAGCGCCGCCAAGCTCGGCCAGCGCGCCGAGAAGACTGTCCAGGGCCACGCCCGTCTGGGCAGCAGCGTCGCCCGGGTGCTGGAGCACGCCCTTCACGACCGCAGTGCATCCCGAGACGGCGATGTGGTCGCCGGTGCGGATCGCACGGGAGTATCCGAACTGGTCCTCCCAGGGACCACCGCTCGAGTAACGCCAGCGTTGCGGTGATGCGTTGGTCATGGCCGACCCGCCACATCGAGGGCTTCGGGCAGTGTGAAGGCATGTCGGTACAAGGCTGATCCGACGATCGCACCCTCCACCCCCGCAGCGACGAGGCCACGGATCGCCCCGATGTCCGCAAGTGTCGACACTCCTCCAGAGGCAACCACGGGTCTATCCGTGCGCTCACAAACCTGCCGCAAAAGCTCCAGGTTGGGCCCTTTGAGCATGCCATCCTTGAACACGTCCGTCACGACATAACGGGCGCAGCCCTCGCGGTCAAGCCGCTCGAGGGTTTCCCAGAGGTCGCCGCCATCCTGGGTCCAGCCGCGAGCTGCCAATGTGGTGCCGCGGACGTCGAGACCGATAGCAACGCGGTCGCCATGCTCAGCTATCGCTGCGGCCGTCCACTCGGGATCTTCTAGTGCTGCCGTTCCGAGATTGACCCGGCGCACCCCGGTCGAGAGTGCGGCTTCGAGGCTCTCCGCGTCACGGATGCCACCCGACATCTCCACCGAGATGTCGAGGCGACCGACGATGCCGGCAAGCACCTCACGGTTGGAACCTCGTCCGAAGGCGGCATCCAGGTCGACCAGGTGAAGCCACTCCGCACCCTGCTCCTGCCACGCCAGGGCGGCTTCCCAGGGGTCACCGAACTCGCCACCCGTGCCAGCCACGCCCTGGACGAGCTGGACGGCCCGGCCACCGGCCACATCGACGGCTGGCAGGAGCAAGAGCCGGGTAGCCGATGCCACGACCGAGGACTCTCTAGCGGTCACAACGACGCCACCCAGTTCTCGAGCAGGTGGGCACCGGCGTCCCCGGACTTCTCCGGGTGGAACTGAGTGGCCACAAGGGGACCGTTCTCGACGGCTGCCACGAAGGGCGCCCCATGCTCGGACCAGCTCACCTTTGGAGTCATTACGGCCATACTTCCTTCCGGTTGCAGCTGCCAGGTCAGTGCCGCATACGAATGCACGAAGTAGAAGCGCTCGTCCTCGACCCCGGACAGGAGTCGCGAGCCTTCGGCGGCCTTCACGCTCGACCATCCCATGTGCGGAACGATTGCGGCCGGCAGACGCTCGACGACCCCGGGCCACTCGGCCAGACCCCGTTCTTCGTCGCCCACACTGGGTTCGGCTGACCCGTCGAACAATACCTGCATCCCCACGCAGACGCCCATCACCGCCCGGCCGCCCGAGAGCCGCACATCGATCAGACGAGGTCCGCCCACAGCCCGCAGCCCGCGCATACAGGCATGGAAGTTGCCGACGCCCGGTACAAAGAGACCGTCAGCCTCCTGGACCGCGCGATGGTCAGCCGTCAGCTCAACGCTCGCGCCCACGCGTTCGAGCATGCGTAGGGCCGAGCGGACGTTGCCGCTGCCGTAGTCCAGCACCACCACCCGCGAGGTCATCTAGTCCTCCCCCAGCTCGGCCCGGTGCAGGGCCTGGTCATGGATGACCCTCTCGAAGCTGGCGACACTCCGCTCGGAGGGCTCGACCAGGCTTGAGCCCGCCCAGGCAGTCGGGTCAGTGACGCCCTCGAACAGGTCGACCCCTGGCAACGACAGGAGCCCCAACAGGTCGCCCAAGACACCGGCTGCATCCCCACGTCCATCGACCAGCAGGTCTAGCACTCCGCGGCGAGCTCCCCCTCCGCGAACGCCCGCGGCGGCCGTCAGGTCTGCGGGACGTCCGGCCGCCAGACGACGTGGGCGCACCACCCCCTGCCCGGGAGACCAGACGAACCACCTTCGTATGGCGCGCCATCCCGGAGGCTGAACCGTGACCACCGCGTTCCCGTCGACCGCAAAAAGACCGATAGCAGAACGCAGCCGCGAGGCCACCGGCCGCCCGGCAAGCGCCTTGAGGCTGTCGTCGTAGGGTGGCATGGCCCGTGAGGGCCCAGCTGGAAGGACGGCGGTCCAGCCCTCCAGAGGCAGGATGTGGACCGGCACCAGACCACGCCTGGCCCAGGCCGCCACGGCCTCCGGCTCGCCCCTCAGGAGCAGCATCCCCCGCCCCTGACGGGCGGAGGGCCACGGCGCCGTCACCGGATTGGCACGGTCACGGGATTAGAGACTGCCCTTCGCGCTCGGAATCCCCTTGACCCGCGGATCCAGTGAGACGGCGGCACGCAGAGCCCGCGCCACCGCCTTGAACTGCGCCTCGACGATGTGGTGGGGGTCTCGTCCCGACAGGACCCGCACGTGCAGGGCAATGCCTGCATGCACGGCGAACGTCTCCAGCACGTGTCTGGTCAGCGACCCGACGTAGTTGTGGCCAATCATCACGTAGGCCTGGCCTTCGGGCTCGCCCGTGTGGACGACATAGGGACGGCCGGCCACGTCAACAACGGCGTGGACGAGTGCCTCATCCAGGGGAACGGTCGCATCTCCGAAACGGGAGATGCCTCGTTTGTCACCAAGGGCTTCCTTCAACGCATCTCCCAAGACGATCGCAACGTCCTCCACGGTGTGGTGGGAGTCGACGTCCACGTCGCCGGTGGCCTGGATGCGCAGGTCGATGAGCGAGTGCTTGGCGAGGCTGACCAGCATGTGGTCGTAGAAGCGGACGCCGGTGCTGATCTGCGACTCGCCAGTGCCGTCGAGGTTGAGCTCGACCTCGACCGTGCTCTCGTTCGTCGCCCGCCGGATGTGCGCAGTTCGCGACACGATGGCGTGGTCAGGGGAAGCTGCGGTGGAACGTGCGGCGTCGTGCTGTTGCGTGGCCTGGTCCGTCATTCGGGCTGCTCCTGCCGGTGGGTCGGGGCGAGGCGACGCATCGCCCCAAGGAATGCCTCGGTCTCCTTTGGCGTCCCTGCTGTGACACGAAGATAGTGGGCCAGCCCCACGTCGCGAAGCAGGATGCCCTGATCGAGCAAGGTCTGCCATGTGACCCGTTCATCCTCGAGTCCGCCGAAGAGCACGAAGTTAGCATCGCTGGGCACCGGGTCGAGGCCCATGTCGGCGAGAGCCGCCACGAGGTGGTCGCGCTGGGTCTTGAGGTTCTCGACGGTCGCAAGGAGGGTGTTGGCATGCTCCAGGGCCGCCCGGGCGATCGCCTGTGTCTGGGACGAGAGATGGTAGGGCAGGCGGACGAGCCTGAGCGCTTCGGCAAGCTCCGGAGTGGCCGCGAGGTAGCCCAGACGACCCCCGGCCAACGCGAACGCCTTGCTCATGGTGCGGGTCACGACGAGTCGCTCACGGCCGGCGAGCAGGGTCAGGGCGCTCGGCGTACCGGCTCGGGCGAACTCGGCATACGCCTCGTCCACCACGACGATCGCCCGTGGCGCGGCGTCATAGATCGCCTCGACCACGTCGAGCCCCAACGCCGTGCCGGTGGGGTTGTTCGGCGAACACAGGAACACGATGTTCGGCTGGTGCGCCCTGACCTGCGCGACTGCAGATGTGACATCCAGGTCGAAGGCGCCCGCGCCCGTGACACCGCGCAGTCCATCGACCCATCTGGTGGCCACGGTTCCCGTGATGATCGGGTGCATCGAGTAGGCGGGGGTAAAACCGAGGGCCACACGGTCCGGGCCACCGAAGGCCTGAAGGATGTGAAGCAGCACCTCGTTGGATCCGTTGCCGGCCCACACCTGCCCGGCCGAGACGGCAACTCCGCTGGTACGGGTCAGATACGCCGCCAGGTCCTCGCGGAGCCGGAGGAACTCGCGGTCCGGGTAGCGGTTCAGACCTGATGCCACCGCGGCCACCGAGGTGACGATGGCGTCGACGACGTCCTGGGGCACGGCATACGAGTTCTCGTTGGTGTTTAACGGAAACGGCACGTCCAGCTGCGGCGCGCCATACGCCGTCCGGCCCTGCAGGTCAGGGCGCAGGAGATCGTCCACGGTGCTGTTCATGATCAGCCCTCCTCACCCAAGGGCTCGACGTCCTGAAAGCGGGCGAGAACGGCCTCGCCGTGAGCGGGAAGGTCCTCGGCGCCCGCCAGGGTGACCACGTGGTGTGCGACATCCCTCAGAGCCGTTTCGGTGAAGTCCACCACGTGGATGCCACGCAGGAACGACTGCACTGACAGTCCGCTGCTGTGCGCGGCGCATCCACCGGTGGGCAGGACGTGGTTCGACCCTGCGCAGTAGTCGCCGAGGCTCACTGGCGTGAAGGCCCCCACGAAGATCGCGCCGGCATTGCGAATGCGTAGGGCCACCAAGGGTGCGTCGCGGGTCTGGATCTCGAGGTGCTCGGCGGCATAGGCGTTGACCACCGTGATGCCGGCATCGACGTTGTCGACCAGGACGACACCGGACTGCGGACCCGCGAGCGCAGCGGTGACCCGCTCGGTGTGCTTTGTCGCGGCCACCCGCCGTACCAGCGCGGCCCGGACGCGGTGCGCCAGCTCCTCACTGTCCGTGACGAGAACGGACGCGGCGAGCGTGTCGTGCTCGGCCTGGCTGATCAGGTCCGCCGCCACATGCTCAGCGTCTGCGCTGTCGTCGGCCAGCACCGCGATCTCGGTCGGTCCGGCCTCTGCGTCGATGCCGATCACGCCCTTCAGCAGGCGCTTGGCGGCGGCAACATAGATGTTGCCGGGGCCGGTCACCATCGTGACCGGCTCACAGACCACGGCGCCGGCCTGCGGGGTGCCATCGAGGCCGGACTCGCTTGCGCCGTAGGCGAACATGGCGATCGCCTGGGCCCCACCGACGGCGTACACCTCTTCGACGCCGAGCAGCTTGCAGGCAGCCAGGATGGTCGTGTTGGGATAGCCCGCGAAGGTTCCGGCGTTGTCCCGCTGCGGCGGGCTGGTGACAGCGATCGAGCCCACCCCCGCGATCTGTGCGGGGACGACGTTCATGACAACGCTGCTGGGGTAGACCGCGACCCCGCCAGGGACGTAGAGGCCGACCCGATCAACGGGCAGCCAGCGCTCCGTGACGGTTCCTCCCGACACGACCAGGGTGGTCGTTTCGGTGCGGCGCTGGTCCTGGTGGACGATGCGGACCCGCCGGATGGCCTCGTCGAGCGCCGCGCGGACCTCGGGGTCAATGCGCTCAAGTGCGGCCGCAAGGACGTCCGTGGGCACCCGCAGCTTGATGGGTCTGACCCCGTCGAAGCGCTCCCCCAGGTCACGCAGAGCGTCTGCCCCGCGATGGCGCACGTCCTCGCAGATGGGTCGGACCACGGACAGCGCCGCCTCGACATCGAAGTCGGCTCGCGGCAGCACCTCGCGCAAGGAACGTGCGTCGAGCGCACGGCCCCGCAGATCGATCCAGGAGATCACCGCCCCAGTTTAGGTCGTCGAGCGCGCCGCCCCGGTGTCTGTCCAGCGTCCGGCGGATAATGCGACTCGTGATGTCTGCGACGGTCCGATCCTCCAGCGCGCTGATCAGCGTGGACGGGCCAGGTGGACTGGTGCGACTCGCAATTGTGGTGATCCTCTGCGCAGGGCTTGCCGCGGCGGTCAACCGGTGGGGACGCCTCGGACATGGTCGCGACGACCTGCTCGCCGCTGTGAGGGCCTGCGTCCAGCTGGGCGTGGTTGGGCTGCTGATCGCCGTCGTCCTGGGGTCCTGGTGGCTGACCTTGGGTTTCATCACCCTGATGCTGTCCGTGGCCGCGGTGACAGCGGGGAGGCGCCTAGCCCCCCGGGGCGCGTGGTGGCTCGCGGCTGCTCCCGTCGTCGTCGCTGCCGTTCCGGTGGCCGGCGCCCTCATGCTCAGTGGGCTCATCCCGCACAAACCCATCGCCGTCGTGCCGGTCGTTGGCATCCTCATCGGTGGGGCCATGACCGCGACGACGCTCGCGGGCAGGCGCTCCCTCGACGCCCTGCACACGCGCCATGGGGAGTACGAGGCTGCGCTGTCGATCGGTCTGCTCCCTCGCGACTCGGCGTTGCTCGTCGCCCGCGACGACGCAGCACTGGCCCTTGTCCCAGGCCTGGATCAGACCCGAACCGTCGGTCTGGTGACCCTCCCCGGGGCCTTCGTGGGCATGTTGCTGGGCGGTGCCTCACCCTTGCAGGCCGCGGCCGTCCAGCTCGTCGTTCTGGTGGCACTGTTGCTTGTGCAGGCCATTGCGGTCCTCGTGACCGTCGAGCTGGTGGCCCGCGGAAGCTTCAACGCACGTCGCGGGGTCGGGGCCACGAACTAGCCTTGCCTGCATGCTGACGACCGCCGACATCGACCGGGCGCACCTCCGCATCAAGGGCCACGTCCGGCGAACCCCCGTCATCTTGGTCGAGGGGTCGCTGTTCGGCCCGGACCAACCAGTTCTGCTCAAGCTCGAGATGCTTCAGCATGCGGGTTCGTTCAAGCCTCGTGGCGCGTTCAACCGCATCCTCGGAGCGGCGGAGTCCGGCCCTCTACCGGCAGAGGGCGTCATAGCGGCCTCAGGCGGGAACCACGGTCTGGCCGTTGCTCACGTGGCCCGACAGCTCGGCATACAGGCCCACATCTTCGTTCCGGAGGCGACGTCAGCGTTCAAGGTCGACCGAATCCGCGCCTTGGGCGCAAGCGTTACCGTGGCGGGCGCGATGTATGCCGATGCGTACGACGCGTGCCTGCGTCACGCTGCCAAGTCCGGCGCGCTCTTCGTGCATGCGTACGACCAGCCCGAAGTCGTCGCCGGACAGGGAACATTGGGCCGCGAGCTGATGGCACAAGGCGATGTCGACACGGTGCTGGTCGCCGTCGGCGGCGGTGGGCTGGTCGCCGGAGTCCGGCTCGGTATCGGCCCTGGCGTGAGGCTCGTTGCCGTTGAGCCAGAACGGATCCCCACACTTCACGCGGCCCTGGCGACAGGACGTCCGGTCGACGTCGAGGTGTCAGGTGTGGCCGCCGATGCACTGGGCGCTCGACGGATCGGCGATCTGGCCTTCGAGGTGCTCGCCGCATCTCAGGTGCAGACCGTCCTGGTGAGTGATGAGGCCATCGTTCAGACCCGGCAGCGGCTGTGGGACAGGCTCCAGCTCGTGTCCGAGCATGCCGGTGCCACAGCCGCCGCCGCATTGCTCAGCGGCGCCTATGTCCCCGAGCCCGGTGAACGGGTGGCCGTGGTCATCTGCGGCGCGAACACCGACCCGTCAGATCTGGTGGTCCAATGAATCCGGTCCAGTGAAACGTGACTCAGCCCTTGACGTAGGAGAGCTTCTCCGCGACGAGCCCGTCACGTAGCCGAATGACATCCACTCCGCGGACGTGGCCCTCGGATCCGTCGTCGTTGGTCCAGGTGAATCGCCATCGGACCAAAGCCCGATGGCCGGACAGGAAGGTGTCCTCATCGGTGAACTTCGCGTTCTGCGTGTTGCCGAAGAGCTCGTCCCACACCGCCCGCACAGCGACCTGGCCCTCATGACGCTGACCATCGGGTGCCGGGCCGGTGGACTCGAAGACGCAGTCCTGCGTCATCCGCGCCATGATCGCGTCAACGTCGCCCGAGCCGAACGCTGCCGAGAACCTGGCCAGAGCTGCGTGGTTGGGACCCCAGTCCGAGGCTCGGCCAAAACCTGCGAGGAGGTCCGAGCCTGGTTCGCCTCTGCCGGACTGCCGTGGCCCGATGGCGCCCCCACTGCGATACATCGCCTCCCTTTGGGCGAACCACGCGCCGACCTCGGCCACGAGCTCGGGGTCCATCGATGTGTCCCCTCCTGTCGCCGCGGCGAGGTCCCAGCCATGAATCAGGTGGTCGGCGCACAGCTGGTGGACGTACTCCCCCATGTCCTCCTCGCCGTAGGACAGCTGGACGCGGCCGCCACCTGGGACGAACTCGTCGACGACGGCAGCAGCCTCTGCTGATGCCATATGGGCTCTCTGGAGAGGGCCGTCACCCAGCACGTCGCCGTCAAACTGGTTGCCGACCTCCGCGATGGTCCTGCCTTGTAACAGAGGAGCGGTCCAGAGCTCCTCCCCGACCACGTGGTTCACCAGATCGCGGACCGACCACTCCGTGCACGGTGTCGGGTCGCCCCACTGGTCGTCCTTCACTGCCGCAACGCGCGTTGCCCAGTGCTCGACGGCCCGCCGGTGCAATGTCTCGAGCTCCATCCCAACCTCCATCCGATCGTGCGTTCATCCAGTCTTGCGCCCCGCGGTCAGACCCGCCATAGCCTCGAACCCAGATTCAATCGCGGTCCCAAACCGCCGCCCCAAGCTCACAGCAGTCCGGCGTCGAGGTTTGGTTGACCTGCGGCGGCCCGGTGCCTTGGACAGCGCATCTCTCTGGGAGGGATGCATCGGTCAGGCAAGTTGGAAATGTGTCGCTGATGCGGTGAATCCCTTTTATTTACAGGGATTATCGTGCCTTCGGCCTTGCCATTGTCGGACCCGTGGGCTAGACTGGACATATGTTCGAAGACGTCGCGAGTGAGGGCCCTGCCGGGGTTCTTGCTGCGATGACCTCGGTGCTGGCCAAGCTCCCGGCCGAGCTGTGGCGCACCGAGAACGACGGCTTCGCAGCCATCGCCGAAGCCATCGACGCGTTGGCCGTGCAAGTCGACTGCGCCCGGGTCGGCCTCGTTGCGGAGGCCCAGTCCCGCGGGGTCGTGAGCGCCTCCTCCAGCTCAGGTCCGGCGGACTGGCTGATGGCGCACTCCTTCCACCTCGAACCCTCCGACGCCACCCGCACCGCCGAGCTGGCGAGGGCCTGCACCCAGCCAGCCAACCAGGTCCTGGCCGCGGCGGTCGCCGGCGGGACCCTGACCGTGCGCAAAGCGGTCACCGCGCTACGCCAGCTGGCCCAGGTCG
>JBBRZV010000032.1:0-33502 GCA_038236365.1 Actinomycetales bacterium
AATCCCCGAGAGCGCGAAGAAACAGGGCTGCATCACGGTATTGATCCGGCCGCGAAGGCCGAGCTCGCCAGCCAGCCGGTGGGCATCGATGACGTGGACCTTCAGGTTCTTGTCGATGATGGCCCGCTGAACGCGCTCGGGCAGCTGGTCCCAGACCTCGTCGGCGGGATACGGGGCGTTGAGCAGGACGGTCGCGCCTGGCCTGGCAGACCCGAGGACGTCCTGGGTGAACAGCAGCCCGAACTGGTGGCAGGCCACAAGATCGGCCTGGTCGATGAGGTACGTGGACCGGATCTCGTTGCGGGAGAACCTCAGGTGCGAGACGGTGATCGCCCCTGCCTTCTTCGAGTCGTAGACGAAGTAGCCCTGGGCGTGCAGGTCGCTGTGCTCGCTCACGATCTTGACGGTGTTCTTGTTGGCGCCGACCGTGCCGTCGGAGCCCAGCCCGAAGAACACTGCCCGGACGTCTCCCTCGGCTGTCGGCAGCTCGAAGCTGTGGTCCGGGGGTACCGACAGGTGGGTCACGTCATCGACGATGCCGACGGTGAACCGGGGCCGCGGGAGCTCGGACCCGATCTCGTCGAAGACCCCCTTGACCATCGCGGGGGTGAACTCCTTGGACGAGAGACCGTAGCGGCCACCGGTCACCCGGGGCAGGGCGCCGGGCTCGCGCAAGCCGCTGGTGGTGGCTTCGGCCAGCGTCGCGATGACGTCGAGGAAGAGGGGCTCGCCATAAGCGCCAGGCTCCTTGGTGCGGTCGAGGACGGCGACCCGGGTGGCGGTCAGGGGCAGCGCCGCGAGCAGCTCGGCGGCGGGGAACGGCCGGTACAGGCGAATGGTGATGACCCCCACGCGCTCCCCCCGGCGATTGAGCTCCTCAACGGTCTCCTGGACCGCGCCAGCCCCGGAACCCATGATCACGATGACCCGGTCGGCCTGGGGGTGCCCTTCGTACTCCACCAGCCGGTGCGCGCGCCCGGTGAGCTTGGCCAGCCGATCCATCGCGTCCTGCACCGCGGCCGGCACCGTGTCGTAGAACGGGTTGGCCGCCTCACGGGACTGGAAGAACACGTCGGGATTCTGCGCCGATCCCCGCAGCACCGGGCGCTGAGGGGTCAGGGCCCGTTCACGGTGCGCGAGGACTCCGGTGTCGTCGATGAGGGCGCGCAGGTCTTCCTGCTCGAGCATGACCACCCGGTTCATCTCGTGGGAGGTGCGGAACCCGTCGAAGAAGTGCAGGAAGGGAACCCGGGTCTGCAACGTGGCCAGGTGAGCCACGGCGGCCAGGTCCTGGGCCTCCTGCACCGAGCTTGACGCCAACATGGCGAAGCCGGTGGTACGTGCGGCCATCACGTCGGAGTGGTCACCAAAGATGGACAGGGCGTGCGTGGCGACCGAGCGGGCAGCCACGTGGATGACCGCCGAGGACAGCTCGCCGGCGATCTTGAACATGTTGGGCAGCATGAGCAGCAGACCCTGGGAGGACGTGAAGGTCGTGGCGAGCGAACCGGTCTGCAGCGCACCGTGCAGCGCGCCGGCGGCACCGCCCTCGCTCTGCATCTCGACCACCCGGGGCACCATGCCCCACAGGTTCGTCCGGCCGGACGACGCCCAGGCATCGGCATGCTCCCCCATGGGTGACGAAGGGGTGATGGGGTAGAGGGCCACCAGCTCGCTGAGGGCGTAGGCGACCGCGGCCGCGGCCTCGTTCCCGTCGACGCATTCATGGCGCATGTGATCTCTCCCTGCATCTTGGAGCGTGAAGGTGACACGTTATCGCCCGCGGGTCGGGGCTTTGCCCTGACCTCACCAAGATGAACCTTTACCGCACCACGAAGAACCTGAACCGATGCCGCTGGAAGCACGTGTCAGTCAGAGGGCCGTGGTTTCACCATGGCGGGCTCACGCAGCGTCGCGAAAGGGAACTCACCAATGCACATGACTCGATCCAACCGCGTTGTATCCACCACTGCTGCCGCCGTCGTGGCGATGGTCACCCTGACCGCAGCACCCGCATTCGCCGACGGGTCCAGCGAAGACTCGTCCAGCGGACACTCTGTGGTGCGCGCGCGGCTGATGGGAAGCACGCCGGCGCCCGTGAGCCCGATGATTGCTGATGTCAAGCCCGGCACCGTCCCATGGGTGAACGGACCCAGCAACGTCCGTGTGCGCAGCGACGGTCGGATCACCGTCAAGATCCGCCGGCTGGTGGTCCCGCCACCGGTGGGGACCGGCGTCAACCCAGTCCTTTCGGTAGTGGCGACCCTTGTTTGCGGCAACATGGTCAAAATCCCCACGGCGCCGTTCGACCTGAGCACGGCTGGCAACGGCTCCACCTCGCAGATGATCTCGGTTCCTCGCGACTGCGAAGATCCCGCCGTCCTGATCCAACCCGCCGGGAACCGGACGGTCTACATCGCCTCGGCCATGGGCGAAGACGACTGACAGCAGGACACAGGTCCAACTGCGCATCCGCTGGACAGCGAAGGCTCCCACCCGCCCCGCGTGGGAGCCTTCGTATCGTGCCGGGCCCGGCGTAGGTCCTCGAACGTAGTCACCGTCAGGGCAGGATGGGGACGTGGACATCAACGGCGTCGCCGACCAGCTGTACGCGCTGCCACCAGAGGAGTTCACCGCCGCCCGCACCGTCAGTGAGCAGGAGGCCAAGGAGAACGGCGACAAACAGCTCGCGGCCGCGATTCACCAGCTGCGCAGGCCCACCATGGGTGCGTGGCTTGCCAACCAGCTGGTGCGAGAACACGCCGCCGAGGTCCAGTCGTTTGTGGGTCTGGGCGCTTCGCTGCGGGAGGCAACGGCCATGCTCAG
This sequence comes from Actinomycetales bacterium, assembly GCA_038236365.1. Classification (GTDB taxonomy): domain Bacteria; phylum Actinomycetota; class Actinomycetes; order Actinomycetales; family Dermatophilaceae; genus UBA4719. The sequence goes on from JBBRZV010000032.1 coordinate 2,827, forward strand.
CGGTGACCAGCTGCGCGAGCTCGACAGACAGCGCCGTCAGCTTGTCTACGCTCTGATGCAGCAGGCCAAGGGACTGGCCAGCGCCGCCGGACACAAGGTCAGCCAGGACACGGCCAGCCGACTGGAAGACACCCTGCATGCGGCGCTTGCTGATGAACGCGCCGCGGCTCAGCTCACAGCCGGCCGGCTCACTGAAACCCTTCAGGGCGAGGGCTTTCCATCGACGGAAGCCACCTCTTCAACCAAACTGACAACCGACCTGCCATCGGCCGGCAGCCCGAGAGGTAGGTCAGCCGAACCGCGTCGGGCCGACCAGCTGGGTCGCGCTGAGCGCGACGCCCAGCAGGCGAGGGCCGCGGTCCTGGACGCGGCGGATGGCCTGGAACGGGCCCAAACCAGTGCGGAGCGGGCAAGAGCCGCAGCCCAGGAGGCGGCCGAGCTCGTCATTGGGTTAAGGGCGAAACTGGACAAAGCTGAGGTCGAGGCTTCGCTTCGAGAGCAGGAGCATCAGTTGGCACAAACCGAGCTGGTGAGAGCGGACAGGACCGGCCGGGTGGCGGGGCAGCGGTTGGAAGAGGCGGTCAAGCGCAGGGTGCGCCTCTCCCAGTAGTGCTACTCGCGATCGGTGATTCCCTTGAGGCCGCCTGTCCAGTGGGAGCCATCCCACCAGCGTGACGCCCCTTGGTCCCATGGGTCGAGGTACCAACCGGGAGGGCATGCCGGACTAGGGGAGGGAGTGATGTGCGTCTGCCACCGAGCCAGGAACAGCGTCTCAATGCCGATGAGAGCCGCTCCGAGGAACGCGATGCTGGCCGCAATCATCGGGGTTGCCGTCGCTCCCGCCGTACCGGCTCCAGTGTCAGGAGCGCGGAGGGCGAGGCTGCCCAGCCACCCAAATACCACTGCGGCGCCAAGCAAAGGGGCTGTGGCGGCGGCCCACCACCTCGATGGCCCGTTGGCGCGGTTCGGACCAGCCGGCAAAGAGTCAGCGCCAGCGCGAGCGCTCACCGGTTCCCAGCTCAGAGGCAATGGCGGTTCACTCGCGCGTGCTCGATCTCCCGCGTGGGCAAGGGCACGGCTGAGCAGGAAGGCGATGTCTGCCCCTTCTGGCGCGGACGCGATGATCTTGCGCATCGCGTCCTTCACGTCGACGACGTCACCGGCCTCAACGGCCAGCATCTCCAGTGCAAGACGGTCGTACTCGTCGGAGGACACCTTGGCGTCGCTCACGATTCCTGCCCCCGTTGCGTTGCTTCGGGCCCGGGGAGAAGGCGGTTGCCGCTCTCCGAGGGAGGTCCCACCTGCTCCGATGCCATCACGTCCTTGTTCGTTCAGTCGTTCTCGGGCTCTGGATCCTGTTGGAGGCGCCGGCCAAGTCCAGCACATCAACCTGGAAAAGTTGATTACCCTTCCAATACTTGACCAAACCCTGCCAAAGCCTTGATCCCCAAATCCGGCAAATGGGACTCGGGCCCTGTCGATGCCGTGCGATCCATGCAACCGCCGCCCACATGGGTCCAAGATCCCCGGACTCAGCGCCGTCCCGGTTCCGCGGGTTCGGGACGCTGAGGCAGGTTCACTGGCATGGCATACGCAGCGGCCCGAGCCGATGAGGCCACAGCCATGAGCAGGCCCAGGCACGAAAGCAGAGCGACCGCCAGCACCGAGTACGCCGCAGCCACACCGGTGTTGATTCCCCTAGCGCCAATCACCAGTCCCAGCACCATCTCGGCGGCGAACAGCGTTGCGAGGACGATTCCCCAACGGCGCAGCCGCTCACTCCGTATGGCCACTACGGCGGTGCTGACCACGAGCGCTGCCCCAACGCCGCCGAGCCCGAGCCGTAGGTACTGCAGCCAGTGATGAAGGTCGCTGTCGATCACCCGCCACATCGGCCAGCCCATGCACCTGGTGTAGGAGCGCGGAGCCGCCACGAAGATGCCGGTCACGTGCAACATGACCACGACGATGATGCTCGCTGCTGCCAGGTGCTCGACCTGCACTGCGCGCGGCTTGGCCGGCTCTCGAGAGGAGGAGTCGGGTGCGGTGGCGCCAAGCCTGACCGCGGCCACGCCCATCGCCGACATCGCGGTCAGGGCGGAGAACAGGTCGACCCCACCCAGCCACGTCGGTAGGCTGCTCAGGACCGCAAATCTCCCGAAGGCGCCGGCCGCCAGGGCGCCGATCAGTGCAACCCACGGCAGGATCCGCACCGGCCGGTCTGCCCCACGCAGACGAGTGGACATCACGGCCGCAGCCAGCACCAGGGGGCCGGCCGTCATCGCGACCACCCGGTGGGTGAACTCGATGAGCGGGCTCAGCTGCCACTGCGGGGCGATCTGGTCCGGACGGCAACCTGGCCAGGTGGGGCAGGATGCTCCTGACCCGGTAGCACACACGACGGCCCCCATCGCCACGGCCAGGAACGTGAACAGCGCCGCGAGGCGGAACACGATCAGGGCAGTGCTCGCCGGAGCAGAATCGTTCTTGGGCATCGGGCATCTCCTGGACAGTCACGAGAGCGGGCTGCAGGTGCCCGGGCGACACCCTACGCATCCGGCAACATGCCGTCACGAAGACCCCTTCGGGCAGAGGTGGCCCTCCGCCCATAGAGTGACGCGACGCTGCAACGGGCACGTCGGGGATTTTGGGGGTCGGGTCAATGACCACTTCGACGGCAGGGCTGGCCATATCGACCACCGGCCTTCGCAAGACCTATCGCAACCGAAAGGGCCGTCACGTGGCGGTCGCGGGGCTGGACCTGAGCGTTCCCCTTGGCGGTGTCCACGGGTTCCTCGGGCCGAACGGCTCGGGCAAGACGACGACGATCCGTATGCTGCTGGGGCTGATCCGCGCCGACGCAGGCTCCATGAGTATCTTCGGCCACGACGTCCCCAGGCATCTTCCGGAGGTCGTTGGTCGGGTCGGCGCGATCGTCGAGTCGCCCAAGTTCTTCCCCGCATTCAGCGGCCGCAAGAACCTCCAGCTGCTCGCCGAGGCCATCGGTCGCCCCCGCGGCATCGTCGACCAGGTCCTGGAACAGGCAGGCCTGGGTGAGCGTGGCAAGGACAAGTACCGCACCTACTCCCTGGGCATGAAACAGCGGCTGGCCATCGCCGCCACGCTGCTCAAGGAGCCTGATCTGCTGATCTTTGACGAGCCCACCAACGGTCTGGACCCGGCGGGCATCCGTGAGATCCGCAATACGATGCGATCGCTGGGAGAGCAGGGCAAGACCGTCCTGGTCAGCAGCCACATCCTCGACGAGGTCGAGCAGGTCGCTGACACCGTCTCGATCATCGGCCACGGACGGCTGCTCGCATCGGGCCGGGTGGCCGATGTGATCGGCGACCAGACGGCGACCGCGATGCGGGTGGGGGTGGCTGATCCCGTTGCGGCACAGCGCATCCTGACCGATGGCGGTCTTCAGGTCCGCCATGACGGCGGTCTTCTCCTTGTTGAGGGCGTCACCGATGGCGCAGAGATCACCCAGCGCCTCGCGGTGCATGATCTGTTTGTCAGCGAGCTCACGCCGGTGCGTGCCGACCTCGAGTCGGTGTTTCTTGAGCTGACCGCTGAGGAAGGCCTGGAGAGGTCGGAGGTTGTCCGATGACGCGCCTGACCAAGGTCGAGCTGCGGCGCCTGTTCTCCCGCCGCCTCACAACCGTTGCCGTCCTGGGTGCTCTGGTCATCGTGGGGCTGATGTTGTTCAGCACCTTTCAGGAGGCCAAACCGCTCAGCGGCCCTGAGCTGACCCAACAGCGCGCGCAGTTCGACCAGGCACGAAAAGAGTTTGAGGCCAACGGTCAGCAGCAGGTCCAGGACTGCCTGACACAGCAAGCCGAAGCGAAGAAGACGGATCCGAAAGCGGACTTCGGCTGCAGTCAGCTGGAACCCAAGCTGGCGAACTACTCCAAGCCGCAGGCGAAGTTCTCCCTGATCATGCCCGGCACCCTCCTGGCCGGGTCGTACCTGCTGACCTTCGTGGGCTTCGTGATCGGCGCCAGCTTCGTGGCGGCCGAGTTCAGCAGCGGGTCGATGGCCAACTGGCTGACCTTCGAACCGCGGCGGATGCGCGTCTTTGCCAGCAAGCTGGCAGCCGCCAGCCTGGGCCTGCTCCCGGCGACGGTCGCGTTGCTCGGTCTGCTCACCGCTGGGGTCTGGCTGATCGTCCACCATTTCAACTCAGCCGGGGGCACGACCTCGAAGGTCTGGGTGGATCTCGGGCTCATGGGCGCACGCTCGCTTGCGCTGGCGTTGGCAGCCACCTTGGCAGGCGCAGCCATGGGAGTGTTGCTCCGCCGCACGGTGGCAGTTCTGGGAATCGCGGTCGGCTACCTCGTGCTCGTCGAGGGAGTCTTCGGTCAGGCGCTGCAGGGTGCGCGGCCCTGGCTCCTGCAGCTCAACGTCAACGCCTGGTTGCAACACGGTGCCGGCTACTTCATCCAGGTCTGCAAGACCGACGCCCGAGGTGGTTACGGCTGCCAGGGTGTCGAAAAGGTGCTCTCATTCGGTCACGGCACGGCTTACCTGGGCCTGTTGGTCGTGATGGCCGTCGGCATGGCCGCAGTGGTGTTCCGGCGCCGCGACGTCAGCTGACGTGAACATGACCCCCGAAGCCAGCGGAGCCACACTTCGGCAGGCGGCTGCGAAGGACCCGCGGTTGGTCAGCACCGTCTTCGCAGTCCTGACCGTTGCGGCCGTGCTCTGGATCAGGTGGTCGAGCGTCCGTGCGGGCAGCTGGGCCGATCTGGAGGTCTACCTCCGAGGGGCGCAGGCCATCGTGACGGGGTCGCCTCTCTATGTCCAGCGTCCTGGCGTCTTGCCATTCACCTACTCGCCATTTGCTGCACTGGTTTTCACTCCGTTGCACCTCTTGAGCCCAACGGCCTCGCGCTGGGTCTTCACTGTCGGCTCGTCGGTCAGCTACCTGGTCGCGGTCGGGGTCATCGGGTGGCGGTTGTGGCTGCCGCGGAGATATCTGGTCACCGTGGCCGTGGCCGGAATGGCGTTAGAGCCGTTCGCGCGGACCATGCTGCTCGGGCAGGTCAACCTGTATCTCATGGCGGCCGTGGTGCTCGACTGCCTGGTGGTCAGATCCTCTCGCCGGGGATGGCTGGTCGGCCTGGCCGCCGGCGTCAAGGTCGTTCCCGGCGTGTTCATCCTGTTCTTCGTCCTTCAGCGAGACTGGCGCTCAGCACTGCGCGCGGGCTGCGGCTTCCTGTTGACCCTCATGTTCGGCGCGATCGTGGCGCCACAGGACTCGCTCCGGTTCTGGACTGGTGGCCTCTTCCAGATCTCGCACTTTGGCCCGTCGGCGGTCGTCGACAGCAAGAACCAGTCGCTCATCGGTGAGCTGGCGCGCCTCTCGCATAACCCGTCGCCGTTGATGGTGACCGAGCTGGTCTTGTTCGCGTCAGCCTTGGCGCTCGGGATTGCGGCTGCCCACCGCCAGCTTCGGCTCGGTGACGACGTTGCGGCGCTGACAGCGATCGCCGTTGGTGGTCTCCTCGCCTCTCCGCTGTCCTGGACCCATCACTGGGTATGGGCAGTGCCCGCAGTCATGGTCGTGGTCGCACGAGGGCAATGGGTGACCGCCTGGCTGCTCGGGCTGGTGTTCGCCGCCGGCGCCCGGTGGGGGGTGACACTTCAGCCGTCACAAGAGTCGCTCACCCTGTTACAGCAGCTGGCCTGCGCCGCCTACGTCGCCGCTGGCACGGGCCTCCTGGCCATGTGGGCATGTGGCTCGTCGCGGCTGAACCCGCTCGCCCTCAAGGGCCAGTCAACGGTGGGGCGTGCAGGTCCAGCGCGCTGAGGACCCTTGGCTCATCGGTGAAGTCGCCGATCAACACCCGCATCGGGGGCGGTCGCTCCTTGATCAGCGTGGGCACAGCCAGCACCCCCCGGGAGAAGACCACTTCAGGCTGCTCGTAGATATCCACGATCTTCAGGTCGTAGCCGGAGGGACTGTTCCGGTCGCAAATATCGCGCAACCGACTCTCAGCACGCGAAGAGGCGGGTGAGGTTCCGCTGACGAAGAGCGTCAGAAGCAGCCGTTCGGGAGTGGGAACTCGCTCCTGTTCCTGGGATTCGGAAGACGTGCTCATGGTTCGTACTCTGGGTTTCTGGCGGTGCGCCTCCGCCCTTGTGCCAGCCGGTCCAGCCGGACCGCTTCCTGTTGCTGCTCGCTCGCCTCGATCAGTCGCCGGGTCAGCAGCTCTTCGGCCTCGAAGTCGGCCCGAAGTGTGGCCACGTGCGCGTCCACGGTCTCTCTGCGGCGCTCCAGCGCGCGAGCGAGCTCCGCGGACTCCTGCGACATCCCCAGTGCGGTATTACGTTCGGCACTCTCCGCAGCGATCCGGGCCGAACCGGTGAGCACCCCATCGGCTCCGATGACCACGGGGACAACCTCGATGCCGTTGTCGCTGAGAAGGAACTCGCGGATCTGGTTCGAGTGTGCCGTACCACGGCTCTTGAGCACGTAGACGCCGCGGTTGCGCTCACCAGGAGCGGTCAGTATGGCGAGCTCCACGGAGGTGTCGACCAACGAGGAGATGTTGATGATGGACTGCGCAAGCTCGGTTTCGTCGGTCAGCACAGTCAGCACGGCTGTGATCCCTGCCGACTTGAGATAGTAGACCTGACGCATCAGCATGGCCGAGACGTCGAAGGCAGACGCGCCACGTGCCAGGCTGCTTACGGGGTCGATCACGACCAGCTTCGGAGAGGTCTCCTGGATCAGTCGTTGCATCTCGGCAAGGTGATCCTCCAGCCCGCGAGTGGTCGGCCGCTCACAGTGGAAGTGCAGCAGTCCCGCGTCCACCCAGCGAGCCAGGTCCATGCCGATGGAAGACAGGTTTCGATAGATCTCGGACTCGGACTCCTCGAAGCTGAAGAACAGCGCAACCTCGCCGCGTTGACATGCGGCGTCAGCGAAACTTGCCGCGATCGTTGTCTTGCCGGTTCCGGATGACCCGCTGACGAGGACACCGCTGCCTCGGAAGACCCCGGACCCGCCCAGCATCTCGTCCAACCCCGGGACGCCGGTGGAAACGCGCTCGGCGCTCACGTGCTTGTTCAGGTTGAGTGAGGTGATCGGTAGCACCTCGAGTCCTTGGGCGCCGATCAGGAATGGGTACTCGTTCCTGCCGTGATTTGAGCCGCGGTACTTCAGCACCCGGAGTCGGCGTGTGGCGACGTCCTGCACCACCCTGTCGTCAAGCACCACCACGCAGTCGGAAAGATACTCCTCGATGCCGTGCCGCGTGAGCCTGCCCTTGCCAGGCTCTCCGGTGATGACCGTGGTCAGCCCTTGGTCCTTGAGCCAGCGAAACAGTCGCCGCAGCTCGGACCGAACCAGGGTGGGGGTGCTGAAGGCCGCGAACAACGCCTCCACATTGTCGATGGCGACCCGCTTTGCGGCAAACTTCTCCACCGCCCACGCCAGCCGGACCATCAGGGCCTCGAGGTCGAACTCGCCGGTGTCAACGGCCTGGTGTTCGAGGCTGAGTGCATCGACCAACAGCCGGCCTTCAGCCTCCAGCCCATCGAGGTCGAAGTTGAGCGAGCTGACGTCGGCCACCACGTCGGCTCTGCTCTCCTCGAACGTCAGGAAGACCCCCGGCTCGGCATACTGCCTCGCGCCGTTGACCAGGAACTGCAAGGCGAACAGGCTCTTGCCCACGCCGGGCGGGCCGCACACCAAGCTCGTCCGACCGGCCGGCAGACCACCCCGGGTGATCTCATCAAAGCCCGTTATCCCCGTGGGGCTCTTGGGGAACAAAGAGCGTGGATATTCACCCATCTCTTCGACGCCTGCGTTCGTCATCATCCATCGCTCCGATCGACTCAACCGGTACCAACTCTTAATTATGAGCCTCAGGACATGGTCAAGGACAGTCCAACAGCAACACATGAGACAGAATTTGGCTCCGGCCGGATGGGCACGCAGGGGTGGTCAAGGCTGACCGTCTCTCCCGTTTAGACTTCAGGCAGGCATGTAGCACCAGACCGACGAGACACGATGGCTTTCCTTAACGGTCCCGAGCTGCGGTGAGCCGCCAAACCGGTGGCGCGAGACGAGAGACCGCCCCAGATGTATGACCAGTCCTTGTTGATGCAGACCTTGTCCATGTTCGCCGCGGTCCTCCCGGCGCGCTACGACCTGCCAGAAGCCCTGAGCGAGCTCACCGAGAGCGTTACCGCGGTGTTGGACCTATGTGGTAGCTGGGTCACGATGGCCGACAGCGGGGGGTTGAGCTTCCTGACTGGGGGGAGTCAAGGCTCCGCGGAGCTGGAACGTGATCACGCGCAGTTGCACCCCTTCCCCTGTCCATGCCGGGACGCCTACTCCACCGGTGAGGTGCTTCGGGTGACCGATGTCCGTGAGGAGACCACCCGCTGGCCAGAGTTCTCGGCATCCGCGACCCGTTTGTCCATCGGTGGGGTCGCCGCGATCCCGATGCGACTCGCAGACCAGGTCATCGGGGCGCTCAACCTCTACGCTCCCGAGGCCAGGGACTGGTCGGATGAGGATATGGCTGTGGCCGGCGTGCTGGCCAACATGGCGACCAGCTACATCGTCAACGCCTCGAAGCTTCGGCAACAGCAGCAGCTCGCCGAGCAGCTGCAGGAGGCGCTGGAGTCCCGGGTCGTCATTGAGCAGGCCAAGGGGATCACTGCGCAGCAGCACGCGATATCGGTCAGCGAGGCCTACCTGCTGATGCGAGCGCACGCCCGGCGCAACAACGCCAAGCTTCGGGTCGTGGCCGAGGCGATCGTGTCCGTGGGGTTACGCCTCTGATCGCGCCACCAAGCGATGCATGCCCGAGTGGTCACCTCCCCGCCACTTGGTGTCCTCGATCATGCCGTGGCCCGTTATGAGGCGATGTTGCCCAACAGGCTGCGAACCTCGGACTCACGGTAACGGCGGTGACCACCGAGGGTGCGCAGCGAGGTGAGCTTTCCAGAGTTGGCCCACCGCGTGACCGTCTTGGGGTCGACCCGGAAGATGACGGCAACCTCCGCCGGAGTCAACAGGGCCTCGGATTCAACAACACGGTTGGTCATGGTTCTCCTTAGTAGCGCTGGGACCTGGATATTCCTTTGTTGTCATCGCGCGAAGAGATGCGGACACTCGATTCGACTCCTCTGCTTCAGCGCAACGCTTCCTGACTCAGGTGGGGACGGAGATGGCGTGAACGGGGGGAGCATTCTCAGGGGCGGTCGGTCTGGCGGCGGCCGGACAAGGCGAAGAAGGCTGTCTGGTCGCGTCGCTCGCCGGGCTGAGTCGCTGTGGCTATCGGGCGGAGGCAGGCTCTGGACCGCATGGACCGCATGGACCGCATGGACCGCATGGACCGCATGGAGCGGAGCGGCGGGTGCGTCCATCACCGCCCAGACGACCTTGCCGCCCTCCGCGGTGGGCATGAACCCGAAGTCGCGAGAAAAACCGGCAACGATGATGAGCCCGCGCCCATGGGGGCCAAGACGGGCCTTCCGCGGACGTGGCAGATCGGGACTCTTGTCTCGAACGGTCAGTCGAACGGCCCCCGGGCCCAACGCCACGGACAGAACGATCTCGGAGCCGCCATACATGATCGAGTTGGTCACGAGCTCGCTGATCACCAGGGCAGCGGAGGGAGTCAGATGATCCAGTCCCCAGCCCTGCAGGGTACGGGCGACAAAGTTCCGAGAGGCGCGCGGCGCCGTGGGGTGCGGTGCGAGCTGCAGCCATTCAATGGCAGAGATGGGTGTGGACAGCACCGTGGATAGCGCGGACGGCATCGCGGCCGAGACGATCAGGTGCCTGCCAACTGCGTGGTTGCTCAGTGCCTCGCGAACACGAGGGTTCGGGCAGGCCACCGCCACCGGGATCCCGGGCCAGTGGCGTACGTGCCTTCCTGCGATGGCGAGCCACTCAACGGGACCCGGCTTGGCATCCCCAGGCGCGGCTGACAGATCGCAGACCACGCCACGCGGCCCATCGGCCAATGCCACCTGGATCGCATGGTCCAGCTCCTCGGCGACATCATTGAGCGGTTCGGCGACCTCAAGGACAGTGACCCGACCTATGGTGCGCGTCCTTATCCCCTGACATTCCGAAGCCGGGTGACTGGCGGGCGAAATGGGTGACAGGAGCTTGTCGGGGTCGGCGCAGGCAGGGGAGTGGTGGGGGCCGGTCGACTGATGCACCATGGCGGACCCGATTCGGTGATCCCGGAAGTAGGGACACGGGCCACCGAGATTCTGGAGCAGCACGAGATATAACCGACGTTACCAAGGTCCAGGGAAACGCAGCACTTCGGACATTACACCCATACATCGTTCGGCGTTCGGGTTCTGCCGGATGATCTCTGAGCTCGCGAGCAGAGGGATCTGCATCGCTGGGCCGCAAGGCCTAAGGGACTTGTCCAGGTCTCCGCGAAGAATAGGGAGTTCTCCCAATGTGGGGGCCCACCTCAGACGCACAGGATCGAGTCATCAGCAACAAGACCTGCACTGAGGAGCACATCATGATGATCATGTCGGAGCCTTTCCAGACGGCCGAGATCGAGTACCGCCAGCGTCAAGCCAGCCAGCTGTACGACAAGAAGCCCAGCAGGCGGCGGCATCACTGGCTGGCCCGCCTACCGTCTCTGAGGCTTCCGCGCCCCGTGGCATCGCTCGGGGGTCATGGCGTCAGCCAGACGGCCAAATGACCATTTCACTGGCCGGCTTGTCCGTGCTCGGTGAAATACTGGACAACGTGGCCTACCACCGAGAGGCGCCGCCGATCCTTGGGCGCGACGACGAGCTCGCGGACCTGACCAAGCACCTTGGGCTCGAAAGCGAGCCGAAGTCACGGTCCGTGCTGCTCGCGGGCGACGCAGGGGTGGGCAAGACGCGGTTGCTCGCCGAGCTGACCGACCGGTTGGCGGCGGCAGGCTGGCGCACGATGGTCGGGCACTGTCTCGACTTCGCCGACACCGCCTTGCCTTACCTTCCCTTCTCCGAGATCTTCGGTCGGCTGAGCGCCAAGGACCCTGAGAGGGCTATGCGACTCGCTGAGGAGCATCCGGCGCTCGCCCACCTCCAGCCGGGCCGGCGGACTATCGCGGGGACGGCCCAGCGTTCGAGTGAGAACCTCGACCGGGGCGAGCTCTTTGACGCCATGCATGGTGCCCTTGAGGAGCTTGGACGGTCCGCGCCGCTGCTGCTCATCCTTGAGGACGTGCACTGGGCCGACCAGTCCACCCGCGACCTGCTCAGTCTGCTCTTTGCCCGGCCCTTCGAGTCGCCAGTCTCGGTTCTCGCGTCTTACCGCAGCGATGATCTCCACAGGCGCCATCCACTGCGCGCCGCGGTCGCCGAGTGGGCTCGCCTTCCGGGTCTGCATCGGGTCCAGCTGGGTCCGCTTGGCGACAGCGACGTACGACGTCTGGTCGGCGCCATGCAAGACGGCCCCATGAGTGAGGGCGACCTGCATGCGATCGTTGCAAGAGCAGAGGGCAACGCCTTCTTCGCGGAGGAGCTGATGGTGGCTTCCGAGAGCGGCTGCCGCGGCTTGCCCAATGATCTCGCCGACCTGCTGCTGGTGCGCCTCGACCGGCTTGGTGACTGTCCCAAGCAGGTGGTGCGCGCGGCCTCATGTGCCGGGCGGCGTGTCTCGCACGCGTTGTTGTCCCAGGTTGTCGAACAGAACGACGAAGATCTCGAGCTCTCGCTGCGCGCCGCGGTGGAGTCCAATGTGCTGGTTCAGGTCAGCGACGACGGCTATGCCTTCCGACATGCCCTCCTCGCCGAAGCGGTCTACGACGACCTGCTGCCGGGCGAGCGTGCTCGTATCCACTCGGCATACGCCCGGGCTCTGAACAGCGGGTTGGTTGACGGGACCGCGGCCGAGCTTGCCAGACATGCCCGGGCTGCCCACGATCTCGACACCGCGCTCCGGGCAAGCATCAATGCTGGCGACGACGCCATGTCGGTCGGTGGCCCGGACGAGGCGGCACAGCACTACGAGGCAGCGCTCGAGCTGCTCGCCGACCCCAACCGCCAGGCACCCGCCGACCTCGACCCCATCAACCTGGTCGCGAATGCCGCCGAGGCCCTCACGGCAGCGGGTCATCCGGAGCGTGCGGCTGCGCTGGTTGAGGACCAGGTGCGCCACCTGTCGGCCGATGCTCCCAGACAAAGCAGGGCTCGGCTGCTGATGGCGATGGCCACCGCTGCGTCACTGACCGACGTGCCCATGGGCGCGCTTGAGGCCATGACCGAGGCACTGTCCCTGATCGACGACGAACCGACCCCGCTGCGGGCCAAGGTGCTCAGCGTGCTGGCGCTGGCAAGTGCCCATCGCGGCCGCGACGAGGAGGCTGCCCGGCACGCGACCGAGGCAATCGGCCTTGCGCAGAAGCTCGATCTACCTCGTGTCGTTGCCGATGCGACCACCACTCTCGCCGGAGTCGACGAACGCGGCGGCGACCCGGACGCCGCACGCACGGCGCTTGAGCAGATCGTCTTCCTGGCGCGCAGCGAGGGTCACACGGGGGCCGAGATGCGTGGGCTCTTTCTGCTGGGTGGACTTCATCACGAGCGAGCCGACTACCCGGAGGCGCAACGGGTCTACGCCCTCGCTGAGAGCACAGCACGCGCAGCCGGACGCCCGTGGGCGCCGTACGGCTTCGATGGCCGGATGATGGGCGCGATCACCGCGTACGAGCGGGGGCTGTGGGACGAGGTTCTCGCCATGGCTGACTACTCCGGGCAGTCGCCACCGCAGCTGCCGGAGGCCATGCTCAACGCGGTCAAGATGCTCGTGGCAGCCGGCCGCGGCGATCTCACGGCGCTCGCATTCTTCAAGCGATCCCGACCGCTCTGGGAGCGCGAGGGGCTACTCGCCCTGGTGGGCGGAGCCGCGGCCATCGACCTCAATGGCGACTGCGGTGAAGTCGACGCGATGCTCGCCGCTCACGACGATGTGGTCTCTACTCTCAAGCGGATCTGGCAAGACCTCTTCATGGGGCGGATCCGGTTGACCGCGTTGGTTCTGGGCCAGCTCGCGGCTGCCGCCAACACCACGCGAATGTCCGATCGAGTCGACCTGATGAGCCGGGTTGCCGGCCTTGTTGCAGCGGTCGAGGGTGTGCGGCTACGTGTCGAGACGCGCAAGCAGCCCCTCGGACCCGAAGGCGTTGCCTGGCTTGCCCGCAGCCGCGCCGAGCACCTCCGACTTCGTTGGCTCACCGACATCGACCCGCCGGACGAGAAGGATCTGGTGTGTGCCTGGGAGGACACGGTCGCGGCTTTCACCGCAATGGGCCACCCGTTCGAGACTGCGCGCTCACAGGCGCGGCTGGCCGCTGTGTACCGGGCGCTGGGGCGGACAGGTGAGGCGAGGAAGAACGCCGACGCAGCGCGCGACATCGCCAGGCGGTTGGGCGCTGTGCCGTTGTTGGCGGAGCTTCATCAGCTGGGTCCGAGCCGAAGTCGAGATACCGATACCCGCCGCGACACCGACCTCACCACGAGGGAGACCGAGATCCTGGGGCTGGTCGCCCAGGGCCGCAGCAACGGCGAGATCGCGCGGCAGCTGTTCATCAGCGCCAAGACCGTCAGCGTGCACGTCTCCAACATCCTCGCCAAGCTCGGGGCGGGCGGCCGCACCGAGGCCGCCGCAATTGCCCGCCGCGACGGACTCCTCCCGCTCTAGCCGCCAAGGCACGTTCCTAGTTTCGGCGAGTTTGACCAGGTGACGCCTTGGACACCGCTATCCGGAGGGGCGTCCCTGCTGCGCCGCGAGGGTGCCGGCAATCACCCGAAGGTGACTCACATCGGTCCCGCAGCACCCTCCGAGGACCGTGAGGCCCGGGAGTGTGGCGCGCAGCTCGGCGTACTGCGCGCCGAGCTCGAACGCATCGGCGGCGTCTAGCGAGTCCGACTCGTCGAGCTCGGTATTGGTCCTACGCGACGCGTTGGCCCGGAGGCTCCGGAGGCGTCTTGTCCAAGGGGCGGTCGGGTCCAGGACGTGCGCGAAATGTGTCGGGTGGGCACAGTTGATCCCGAAGTAGGCGGCGGAACCACCAGTGGCGTCGTCGACCCACTCAACAGCCGCGCCCAGCTCGGTGCCGTCCGGCAGGGCGCCGTCGGTCTCCACCGTGAACGAGATGGCGACGGGCAGTTCAGCCTGATCCGCCGCGCGCACGATGCCGATGGCCTCGTCCGGATAGGTGATCGTCATCGCGTTCACCATGTCGGCTGCCGTGTCGGCGAAGGTCTCCACCTGCGCGGCGTGGTAGTCCTGCGCCTGCTGAGCGCTCATGCGAATGGTGCCGTTGTACCCGTCCCCGCGTGGGCCGAGGCAACCGCTGACCACGATGTCCAGCTTGCCTTCCTCCAGCCGGGATCGCAGATCGACGAGCTGCGCGATTGCCATGCAGTTCGCCTCGGCTAATGCGGCTGGGGTGTAGCCAAGCATCTGACCCCAGTCTGCGCTGGCCCGCCACGTAGCCGACTCGAGGATGAAACCAACCCCCGACTGTGCGGCTACCTGCGCATGCTCCAGGAATTAGCGATCAAGACGCTCCCGGCCCGCCTTGTCTTGCAGCAGGGTGATGGCCGCGAAATGGGGAAGGTCGTAGCCGTCATGAAATATGAGCGTTGTCTCCAGCCCGGTGTCGGTCAGGAACACCTCAGAAGCCAGCTGCGGGAGCGCGTTTCGGTATCTCGCCATCGCCTGCCTCCGCAATCGAACCGGGTTTGACGGCGAGTGTGGCACGCGGCGCGGGATCGGATCAAGAGACCAGTGCGCCTCTCGCGTAGACGGAACGGGCATTGAAGGACGTTCTGAGAGTCGGTCTCCAAGAGCTCCGCGTATGGTCTCGAAGAGTTACCCGAAAGGCGCCCGGCCGGAAAGCCAGGGCGCCTTGCAACCTTTGCGAGGCGTGGACGCGTGAAGAGTGTGTGATGACCGCACCTGAGGAGCTGGACTTCGTGAGCTGGGCGCAGGTTGCCGCGCCCCGGCTTCGTCGTCTGGGGTTCTTGGTCACCGGTGACTGGCATCTGGCCGAAGACCTCACCCAGGACGCGCTGATCCGCATCTACAGCGTCTGGGGCCGCGTCTCACGCACCGGCTCACCGAACGCGTACGCGTCGCGCGTGGTGGTCAACGCGAACCGGTCGTGGTTGCGGGTGGCACGGAACCGTGAACGGCCCTCAGAGCATCTGCCCGACAGGACAGATCCGGAATCGGCCGACAGCACCGGCTCTGATCTGCAGGATCGACTGGTCTCAGCGCTGGGACACCTTGGCGCGTCCCAGCGCAGGATTGTGGTCCTGCGCTACTGGGAGTGCAGGTCCCAGGCTGAGGTCGCACAGATGCTCGACCTGTCCCAGGGGACGGTCAAGAGCCAGGCGTCAAGGGGGCTGGCGCGACTACGGGAAGTACTGGCAGCAGAGGACGTACAGATGCGATCGAAGGGAGAGCCAACATGATTGTCAACACGGGCGAGGACGACGCGAGCGTCCCGGGAGCCGACGCGGACGACCTGAGCCTCGCGTTCCCGCCGGGCGCCGAACCACCGTTCCGCACTCCCGTGTCCGTGCTGGTGGCCACAGCCGTCCGTAAGGGTCGGCGGCGCCGGATCGCGACCCTGTCAGCAAAAGCAGCCCTGTTTGCGCTACCTGTGGTAGCAGCGGCTGTCGTCTTCGCCAACTCCTCACCCGGCAAGGTCACGACGGCCGTGCGCCCCCCATCCTCACCCAACGGCGCATCCTCTGCGCCGATCGACGACTGCACCGGCGCCCAGCTGTCTGGCAAGGTCTTCCGCGGCGGTTCCCAGTCCTCACAGCCATTCGAAGAGATCGTCCTGACGAACGGCGGTCCCGGCCCGTGCCACTTGTTCGGCTACCCGCGGATAACGGCATGGGGTTCGACCGGGCAGGGACCAAGCGCACCACTGGACACCGTGCTCACCCAGGGTTCCACGTTCGAGATACCCGACCCCGGACCGACAAAGCTAGTCTTGGCCCCCGGCGGGCCCGCGTGGTTCGCCCTCGGCGCGAGCACTGCATACGGAGGCCCGATGGTCTCGATCGACCGGGTGGTCATCGACGTCGGGTCCGCAGCCGGCGGGAGCGCCGGTCACGTCAGTGTCACCCTCGGCATGGGTGCGAGTGGACCGCAGGGAAAGGCCATCCCGATCACTGTTACCGCCTTCGCGTCCGGGATCCCCCCGACGCCGTAAACGCGTCAATCTACTCGTCTAACGCGGCGTCCCCGGGCCCGGGATGAAGGCTGGGCCGTGGCCTGGCACGACGAGGTCTGCGAGTGCCAGCACCCGCTCGCGCTGTGAGCGGAGGGCGTCGGCATCGGGCGCATAGGGGTCATCCAGCGGGCCTTGCTCCGTCCACCACAGGTGGGTGAGCACGATGACGTGCTCGGTTGTGCCGACCAGGACGCTAAGGTCCTGAGGGGTGTGACCGGGGGTGGTGAGCAGCTGCACAGAAGGTGTCAGGTGTACCCCGTCGGCCTCTCGCGCATCCCAGGAGTCACGCTGGTAGACGGCCTGGAAGTCGTGAACCGGGATCTCGCCGAACAGTGCGATATTGACCGTGTGGTCCGGGTGGTGGTGGCTCAAGACGATGTCGGTAACGTCGCCAGGAGCTATGCCAAGCTCGTCGAGCGGGTCCAGGATCGCCGCACGGGAAGGCACCATCCCGGGGTCGACAACAATGACCCGGTCACCGTCGCGGAGCAGACTCACGGTGCCGGCGACGTGGTCCGCTGCGTAGCCGGTGAAGAGCACGTCGAGTCGGGCGGTGCGAGACAGAGTGTGCAGGTTGTCAGTAGCCACGCAAAAACGGTACGCCGAATCGCTCAGGTAACAGGCAAGAGGTTCGGCCGCTTACAGGAAATCTCGTTCCCCGGGGGCTTGCCCCGCACATAATCCCAAGCCCAGGGGAGCAGGTGCGAGCTCACCCAGGCGGCCTCGACAGCGGCGAGGCGCACAAGGCTCGTTCTCGCCAGGGGCGGGGGCTCTGCCCGCCAGTCCTCGACCTTGGACCCGAGTGCCTCGGCCAGCCCTGCGGCGATACGGCGGTGCCCTTCGCTGTTGGCATGCAGGCGGTCGGTGTGCCACAAGGCCGGATGGCTTGCGGCTGGCACTGAAGCGAGGTCGACGACGATCGACCCGTAGCGCTCGCGGCACTCGAAGGTGACCGAGTTCAGGAACTGCAGCCGCCGGCGTAACACAACAGCGAGCGGCGCAACCCGCGCCATGTCCGGCATCGTGATCGTGAGGACCTGAACGCCGGCAGCGGCCAGCTCCGAATGCATCGAACACAGGTCATCACGCAGCGCGTCACGGTCGAGCCTGGGTCGCAGCACGTCGTTGACGCCGGCGACCACCACAGCCAAGTCAGCGGCCAATGCCAAAGCGGGGCGTAGCTGCGTCTCCCGAACCTCCCTCGCCGTCTGCCCGCGCACGGCGAGGTTTGCGTAGAGCAAACCCGGATGTATCGCATTCAAGTGGCCGGCGAACCGATCAGCCCACCCGATGTAGACCCCGTCGGGGCCGGGATCCTCGAGGCCCTCGACGGTGCTGTCACCGATCGCCACCAAGCGAAGCGGCATACAAATCATCCTCTCCATCAAGAGCGCGTCAGTGCCCTGGCCCGTTCCTTGGCCTGTCGTCTGACCTTCTTCAGATCTGGTGAGGGGCCAGCTCAGGTAGTCCCGGCGTCCATGGATCCGTTGGTGTAATGAGAGTCCCGGCCTCAAAGGACCTGACCTGGTTGCGGCCCCCATCCTTCGCCATGTAGACCGCACGGTCAGCGCGGCCGACCAGCGACCTGGGGGTGTCCAGGTTCCCGGCCTGAGTCAGCCCGACGCTGGCAGTCTGACCGCTCGGCACCACCGCCAGCAGACGGGACGCTATGACCTGGGCTCTGTCAAGGTCGCAGTCAGGCAGGGCCAGAGCAAACTCTTCCCCGCCCCATCGGGCGATCACGTCGCCAGTGCGCAGCTCATCGCGGATGGCGGTCACAAAGTCTTTGAGCAGGACGTCACCAGCGAGGTGACCGTTCGCGTCGTTATATGCCTTGAAGTGGTCCATGTCGATGATCGCGACGGTGAGCGGGTTACCGCTCCGGCGGCATCGAGCCAGCTCGCGGTTGATCTCCTCGTCCCAGCTGCGGCGGTTTGCCGCCCCGGTGAGCGGGTCCCGACGCGACTGCGCTTCAAGGAGAGCCACAAGATCGGCCCGGTCGATCGCGGCGCCGATCTCGGCAGCGAGCAGCTCGACCAGGTCCAACGCGGGCGTGGACGCGTGTTCATGTGAGTCGTTGAAGCCGACAACAAGCACTGCCGTCGTGCCCTCGTCGCGAGTGACCGGTTGGGCAAGCAACGCGCGCGCCGTGGCGAACTTGGTGAGCGTGGAGGAATGTGGGTCGTCCGCCGTGTCCGTGAGGTAGATCCTCGTCCCGGTGCGCCAGGCCTTCGCAGTGGCGCAGTTCTCGAATCTTGGGTCGACGCGGAGCTCGAGATTGACACCGTCCGTCCCAGCGGTGGGGCGGAGGATCCCTGCGGCGTTAGGCTCGAACAGGATCGCGAATGCGGCACCGGTGACAAGCCGGGCGGCGGCGCACAGCTGGGGGCGTGGATCGGAGGTGGCTGAGAGAGCACGCGTAATGACGCCCAACGCGGCGACATCCGCGTTGCGATGGCGGGACTCTGCGACCAGCTTCTGGGTCGCGGACCCGGCCAGCAGCGCGATGGTGACCCAGATGATCGACCCGCGCCATCCCGTCTCGGGATACAGCGGGGGGCCAACCAGAATCTGTGGCGCCACGAACGCGACCGCCGTCGCAGCGATGCCGAGTCGAAACTGGGTCCTGCCGCCGTAGATGGCCAGCCAGAGGATCGGCAGCATGACCAAAGGGGAGTAGCCGGAGATCGCACCGCCACCGGACTGGCGCAACAGGGCGACCACCGCGAAGAAGCCCAATGGAACGGTGGCTTGGCACCAGGGCGGCAGCCGGATCCATGGGATGAGGAGGGCCGCGGCGACCACGATGGTCGTCAGGCCGGCAGCCACCGCGAGCATGGACAGGTCCGATGAGGTCGGTGGCAAGAGAACCAGGACCAGCGCGATGATCGCGGCACCGGCGAAGGGCGCCACTCGACTGATTGCACCGGGGTCGCTCAGCGGGCGCGACGCCGAGTCCGGCCACGCTGAGCTGTTGCCATTCCGATGCCCGAACGCGGTCCGCTCAGTCGTTGGCCCCTGCGCTGCGGGCTCGTCCTGCGCCATCGTTGCTCTCGCCTCCGTTTCTTGTCAGCCAGGACTGCGGGGGTCTGCTCCGATGGGCCGCGCCGACCCGCCAAGGCCCATCATGTCCTTTGATCGCCCTTACATGCGTGGCTTTTCATGAATCATGCTGATTTTTCAGGATGAGGGATGTTGATCGGGTGAGTCCGTTAGCATCGGCATTCCGGTTTGGGCCATCAGAAATGTGGCGCATCAGAAGGGATGATGGCGATCACGCACAGGGCGAAGCTGGGAGTGGCGCTGCTGGCCCTGGCCGTCTTTGCACTACCGGTGGCGATCACCTTGACCCTGAAGGATCAGGGCGAGAAGGGGGTCGAGGCAGAGTGGCACCTGCAGTCCGCGCTCACTGAGCTGCGGATACAGGATGCGCTGGAGTGGCGGGCCATCAGCGGCCGGGTGCCCCTGCATGACGTCCGTCAGAAGCTCGCGGACTCGCGTCAGCGCGCCAGAGCTGAGCTGACCCAGGCCGGAGTCCGAGGCCTCTCGTCGGACGCGGTGGGTCGGATCGCCAACCTGAGCTCGCTCTACTCGCAGGCGGTCGATGAGGAGGTGCGCCTGCTCTCGCTCCATGCGCAGCGGCAGGCGTTGGCATTCGACAACGACCAGGTCGACCCGGCGTTCGAGCAGCTTCTGCCGGTCTTCCAAGATCAGGCACAACAGCTGACGAAGCGGGCGCAAAGAGCTCAGCTGTTCAGTGACTTCGGCGTGCTCCTGACCGTGGTCGTTTCCCTGATCTTCGTCAGCGTCCTCCAGAACCGACGTAACCGCGCGGAGCTGCGCCACGAGGCAAGGCAGCAGAGCGACGCGCACTACAGAACGCTCATAGAAGCGTCCTCGGACCTGGTGCTGGTGGTTGACCGCGCTGGCCGGGTCGACTTCATCAGCCCATCTGTGGAGAGGCTGTTTGCCTCCAATCACATTGACCCCTCGGGTGGGCCGGCTCCTGCCGATGCCGGCTGGCTCAACCTGATCGCCATTGTGGATCCGCAGGACCGTGCACCACTGTCCACGGCCCTGCTTTCGGCGGCTCCTGCGGGGGCTACTGACATCGAGCTCCACATCACCGGCGAGCACGGTGTTCGAACCTTTGGCGTGTCCATCCAGGATCTGAGCGATGAGCCCTCTGTCGGCGGGCTCGTGGTGACTGCACGTGACGTGACCGACCGCCAGGCCTTGCAGGACGAAATGGCCTACCGCGCCCTGCACGACCCCCTCACGGGGTTGCCGAACCGCACCCTGCTCAACGACCGCATCGAACAGGCTTTGTGCGCCGACCTGCGGGAGGGGACCAGAACCGGACTCTTACTCCTCGACCTGGACCGGTTCAAACAGATCAACGACACCTTCGGCCACCACCATGGCGATGAGGTCCTGATCCAGGTGGGGCCCCGCCTGGCCGGTGTGCTGCGTGACGTGGATACGGTGGCCCGCCTGGCCGGTGACGAGTTCGTTGTCCTGCTCCCCAACATTGAAAGCATCGGCGACGCCACCACTGTTGCGGCCAAGCTGCGGGCGGCGCTCGAGAGGCCATTTCATGTGGAGGGCATCGACCTGGACGTGGAAGTCAGCATCGGGGCCGTGCTCTCCGGCGATCACGGCAGGGATGCGCCCACCTTGATGATGCGCGCTGATATCGCCATGTACACCGCGAAGACCCAGAATCTCGGAGTGGGCGTCTACGACCCCGCGGTCGACAGTCACTCCCCGGCCAAGTTCGCACTGTTCGGGGACCTGCGCCGGGCTTTGGAACGCGGAGACCTCATCCTGCACTACCAGCCGCAAGTCAACATCAGCACCGGTGAGGTTGTGGGCGTAGAGGCACTGGTGCGCTGGCAGCATCCCGAGCGCGGTCTGGTCTTCCCCGACGAGTTCATCCCCTTCACCGAGTACACAGGGCTGATAGGCTCCCTCACCCGCCACGTCCTGGACACCGCGCTTGCGCAGGCCCGGGTGTGGTCCGACCTCGGCCGCGCCCTTCCAATCTCGGTGAACCTGTCGGCTCGGAACCTGCTGGACGAGGGTCTGCCCGACCTTGTCGCGGAGCTCCTCGCCACGCATGGTGTGCATGCGGGGCTGCTTGTGCTGGAGGTGACCGAGTCGGCGATCATGACCGAGCCGGCGCGTGCGCAACGGTTGTTGCAGCAGTTGTCCGCCCTCGGCATACGAATCTCCATCGACGACTTCGGTGCGGGGTTCACCAGCCTCGGCCAGCTCAAGAACCTGCCCATCAACGAGTTGAAGATCGACCGTTCCTTCGTCATGACGATGATCGAGGACCCCGGCAACGCGTTGATCGTCCGAAGCATCATCGAGCTCGGCCACAACCTTGGCTTCACGCTGGTCGCCGAAGGTGTCGAGACCGAGCAGATCCTGACCGCGCTCGCTGGCCTTGGGTGCGACGTCGCTCAGGGCCACCACCTGTCGCGTTCCCTCAGCGCCACCGCATTCGACGTGTGGTGTGCGAGACCGGCTTCCGCCCTGCTCTGATGAACTCTGCTCCGATGAACATAGAACGCCGGCCCGTGCATGGCCTCCGCGGCCATGAGGGCCTTGCGCGCTTCGCGTGGAGAAATGACGATTTATGCCAATCCGCGACAAATAGGCCACCTGATCCCACACAATTCAGACGTGAGAGATGCTGCAGCGGGTTGGGGGGTCGTGGCCCAGTGCGTCATGGCAGGTTTCATGGGCGCGCTTTGGCTCCAGCACCGGGCACACTGGCGCGACGCGGGCGGCAAAGCCGGCGCATTCTGGTTGATGCTCTGGTCGGGCACGCTCACGGTTCTCTTCCTCGTCAACGGGCTGCTTCCCGCGCTTCCGAGCGGCCTCGGCGAAGAGGTGATCCTCTTCCTGCGTGCCCAGATCCTCGCGGCGGCGGTGCTGTTGGCCCTGCCAGCAGTGAAGTCGTTCACCCGAGGACGACCCATCCGCGGGTGGGTCACAGTCGCCGGAGCCCTGTTTGTCGTGCGGGCTGTTCTCTGGCTGACGACAAACCTCGTTGTGGACCACAGCAGCACAGTGAACGCAGAACCGCGGTTCGGGTCACTCGAGGCGCTGACCTTTCTAGCGCCCGTCGTGGTGGTCGCGTTGTATCTGGCGGTCACGGCGGTCACGGCGGTCACGGCGGTGCGGATGCCGCCATCCGCCGGCCGGTCGGCGCTGATCGGAGCGGGCGTGGCGGGCGCTGCCGGACTGACGGTCGCTTTCCTGATCCCGCCCGGGCACATCGCCGAGCTGCTGAAGGGTCTTTGGGCGATGCCTCTGATTGCTGCCTTGTATACGATGGGCAAGCTCCGCGTTCGCGCCGCTGACGCGCGCGTGGCCCGCCAGCACGCTCTGCGCGACGCGCTCACTGAGATCGGCAATGCCGCCTGTCTCACTACCGACCGACTGGCGATCCTGAAGCTGGCCGAGACGACGGCCCGCGAGCAGGTGGGTGATGACACCCTCATCGGCCAGATGCGCCCCGGGTCCCGAGGAGAGTTCACTGCGACCTTCGAGTCCGCCACGGCGCTTCCGAGGGATGACCTCGGGGATGACTTCCTCGACGACCTGGGCCGAGTCGTGTCGGTGGCCGCTGAGCGACTGCGCCTCGCGGACAACCTGCTTGAGGAGGCGCTCACCGATCCTCTGACCCGGCTGCCGAATCGCAAGGCGCTCGAGCTCCACCTTGCGAAGGCGTTTGGTCGTGCCGCTTCGAAGGGAGCAAGCCTTGCCCTGTTGTACTGCGACATCGACGACTTCAAACGGGAGAATGACAGGCACGGTCACGCCTGGGGTGACGAGCTCCTGCTGCGGATCGCGGCCCATCTGAAGGGGATTGCCGCGGGCGCCTTCGTAGCACGTTTTGGCGGCGATGACTTCGTCGTCGTGACTGAGGAGGCCACCTCGCTCGACGAGCTGGTCGAGCTCGCCAGGTCGATTCGTGTCGGGCTGGACCTGCCAGGAGCCGAACGGATCCCCCCGTTGCTCTCCGTCGGTGTGGCCGCGTGCGCGCCTGAGGAGGGCGCCGACCCGGATCTGCTGCTGCGAGAAGGGGATGCGGCGATGTTCGAGGGTAGGCGAGGTGGTCTCGGCGTCATGGTGTTCGACGACGCACTACGCACCCAGCTGGTCGCCGAGCAGAACCTGGGGCGTGAGATCGATGCCGCCCTGCTGTATGACGACTTCGAGCTTCACTACCAGCCGATCGTCGATGCCCGAAGCCTCGGAGTCGTGGGGGTCGAGGCGCTCATCCGGTGGCCTCACTGGGAAGGCATGCGGATGCCGGCGGAATGGATTCCCTTCGCCGAGAAGACAGGGGTGATCATCCCAGTGGGTCGTTGGGTGGTCGCCTCGGCCAGGTTGTGCGTAGAGCGACTCGGTCTGCCCGTCGCGGTCAACGTCGCGGCCGCCCAGCTCGCCGACCCCCGGTTCATCGACCATCTGCGCGAGGACTGGGGCGACAACGACTGGAACCTGCTCACCCTAGAGATCACGGAGAGTGATCTCCTAGAAGACCTTTCAGACGTGATCGACTCCTTGACGGCGGTGCGGGCACTCGGCGCCCGGATCTCGATCGATGACTTCGGGACCGGATACAGCTCCTTCTCGCGCCTGGCGAGCCTGCCGGTCGACGTGCTGAAGATCGACCAGGCCTTCGTCCGTGACCTCGATACGCCACGTGGCGTCGCCATCGTTCGCGCGATCGTCTCGCTCGCGCGGGCCTACGGCCTCGACGTCGTCGCTGAGGGGGTCGAGCGGATCGAACAGCTGGAGGTGCTCGCCGAGCTGGGAGTCCCTCACCTCCAGGGGTACCTGCTCGGTCGCCCATCGTTGTCTATACCGCAGCGAGTCGACTTGTCAGGCACCCCCTCGGCTGAGGCGGCAGGCGCCGATGCGGCCCGAAAGGTGATGGCGCCGGCGATGTTCCTGGATCGTCGTACCGGCCGCCGGCCAGTCGAGGAGATCACCGTTGGCTCGGCAGCCACAGGGTTGGGGGACAAACCCGATCTTGCCCTTAACGGGCCCCACCTTGAGGCACATGACCAGGTGAGTGAGCAGCGTGACCAGGCGGGGGAGCAGCGTGACCAGGCCGGTGAGCAGCGTGACCAGGCCGGTGAGCAGCGTGACCAGGCGGGGGAGCAGCGTGACCAGGCGGGGGAGCAGCGTGACCAGGCCGGTGAGCAGCGTGACCAGGCCGGTGAGCAGCGTGACCAGGCCGGGGAGCAGCGTGACCACCTGGGTGATCAGCGTGACCATGCGGCCGATCAGCGTGACCATGCGGCTGATCAGCGTGATGAGAAAGCCGAGCTGGACGAGAGCCTGTTCAGTACCGAGAGCGTCGAGGAGGCACTCAGAGATGCAGCCGCGGCTCGGATCGAGGCCGCCTCCGATCGCCGGTTGTCCGCGCTGGACCGCCTGGCTGCGGCAGGCGAGCGCAGTCTCGCCGATCGCGACCGTGATAGCGCCATGGCCGATCGGGGGGCTGCTGCCGGTGAGCGTAGCCATGCGGACTTCGACCGTGACAGCGCTATGGCCGATCGGGGGGCTGCTGCCGGCGAGCGCACCTATGCGGACTTCGACCGTGACAATGCGATGGCCGACCGCGGTGCGTCTGCAAAAGAGCGAGGTGTCGCCTCGCTCGATGCGCTGACGAGTGTGTACCGGCGGGGTGCAGGCCTGGTGGAGCTGGCACGGGAGATCGCAAGAGCCAGGGGCACAAAGAGGCCGTTCGCTCTCGCCTTCGTCGACGTCGACCGGCTCAAGTGCATCAACGACACATTCGGTCACGCGGCCGGTGACCAGATGCTGCTGGAAGTCGCCAGCACCCTGAGGGCGAAGCTGCGCAACTACGACCTCATCTTCCGTTACGGCGGGGATGAGTTCGTCTGCGGTCTCGTTGGTCTCAACCAGGGCGAGGCAGCGCTTCGTATGTCTCTGGTCAACCTGGCTCTTGCGGATGCTCCAGGTCACGGATCGGTGACTGTGGGTGTCTCGGAGCTACGGGCCGACGACACGCTCGAGAGTCTGGTTGCGCGGGCCGACGTCGCGCTCTACCTGGAGCGCGAGAAGCAACGGGCCCCTCTGGGTCTATAGCAACGACCCTCGACACTCAGTCGGTGGACCCGATCGCCCAGATCGAGCTCATCTCGTCGGACGCGCGCTGCATGATGGCCAGCATCGCCATGTGCGCATCGTCGCCATTCCTGCGTTGGATGGCGCTTGCCACGTCGACGTGCAGCTGGAGGGCCTCGTTGTGCGGGTGGCTCGGCATTAGCCCGTACTGGGTTCGCCCCGTGAGCACGGCCTCCACAAGCGTGTTGAGCTTGGCGAACATCTCGTTGCCCGAGCTGGAGAGGACCAGACGATGAAACTGGATGTCCAGCAGCAGAAAGGCGTCTGCGTCGTTGGACTGCCCGGCCGCCCACAGCTTGCCTGCCAGCCCCATGAGCTCGCTGGCATCGGCCAAAGGCGCTCGTAGCGCTGCCAGTCGGGCCGCTTCGGGTTCGACGGCGGTTCGAAGCTCGGTGAGGGACTGCAGCTGCGCAGCGCGCGCGGGGGAGGCCAGCCGCCACCGGATGACCTGAGGGTCGTACAGGTTCCACCTGCTGGCGGGCAGCACCTGGACCCCGACCCGGCGACGTGAGGCGACCAGACCCATCGAGGCCAGGACCCGAATGGCCTCACGGACAACAGAGCGGGAAACTCCGTAGCGCTCCTGCAGCTGTTCGATCCGCACCACGGAGCCACTGCCCAGCTCCCCGCCGCAGACCGCCAGGCCCAGGAGGTCAAGAACACGGGCATGCAGACCCCTGATGACCGTGCCGCCTTCGAGCACCATCGCAGGGGCAGAGCCGCTTTCACGCTCGATCGTGGACTTCGCGAGGTCCGTCATACGACAGATCATATCTGGTGGGGCAAAATAGTTGTATAAGTCGGCCTTATTGCGTAGCCTGCGAGCCTTGAGGCAGATGTAACGATGGTTATTTGGAGCTCGCCAGAGGGTGGGCTCACGAGATGGGAGACACAGTGAAGCGTCATTCAGTTGTATCTGTCGCCGCCTTGGCGTCAGTCGCACTACTGGCCACGGGAGCGTTGACCTCCTGCGGCGGCAGCGCAACGCCGGCTGCGGACTCCGGGTCGAAGACCGTTCGGGTGACCCTGGCCAACCACGTGTGGACCGACACCATCAAGAGCAAGCTGCCGGAGTTCGAGAAAGCCACGGGCCTGAAGGTCGAGCTGAGCCAGTATGGCGAAGATCAGCTGTCGGCCCAGTACAACGTCAAGCTGAACGCAGGCACGAGCGAGATCGACGTCATGATGTACCGACCGCTGCAGGAGGGAAAGCTGTTTGCCAAGAACGGCTACCTGGCGAACCTCAGCACTAACGTCAAGGCGAACAAGGCGTGGGGCTGGGAAGACTTCCAGTCCGGCCCGGTCGGCGCGACGACGTACAAGAACAACGTTGTCGGTGTTCCGATCATCACCGAGCAGGAAGTCCTCTACTACCGCAAGGACCTGCTGGCCAAGGCCGGACTGCAGGTCCCCAAGACCATGGACGCGCTCCAGGCTGCGGCCAAGGCGATCAAGGCGCAGAACCCCGGTGTCGCGGGCTTTGTGGCACGCACGGGAAAGTCGCCGGCGGTCACCCAGTTCTCCAGCTACCTCTACAGCTTCGGCGGTGACTTCATCGATGCGAACGGCAAGTCCGCCGTTGCCAGTGACGCGGCCAAGAAGGCTTATGCGTTCTACGGTGGCCTGATCCACAACTACGGTCCGGCCAATGTCAGCACGGACATGAGCTGGCCCGAGGCGATGGCGATCTTCACCCAGGGCAAGGCGGGTCTCTATACCGAGGCCGACAGCCTGTACAAGAACGCCACGGATCCGGTGAAGTCCAAGGTCGCGGACACGGTCGGCTTCGCGCCGATGCCTGCCGGAGCCGGCGGTTCGAAGGCGTACAACATTCCATCGTGGGCGCTCGGGGTCAACGCTGCATCCACCAACCAGGCGAACGCCTGGAAGTTCATCGAGTGGGCCACCAGCAAGGGCATGACACTGGGGATCCAGAAGGCTGGAGTTCCCGGCGCTCGCGCGTCGGTCTGGAACGACCCTGCGGGGATCTCGACGTACCCGGCCGACCTTGCTGCCTCAATTGCCCAGAGCACCAAGAACGGAGTCGGTCACGACCGACCGCTCGTGATCAAGGTGCCTGAGTCGCGCGACATCGTGGGAAACCCGATTGTGGTCGCTATCACCGGCGGGGACTCCAGCGCTGCCGCTGATGCGGCGAGCATCTCGTTCCAGAAGCTCCTGGACGCCGAGAAGTAGTCAGAGCGGGCGGGTGGTCGGCATCAGCTCTCGTGCTGATGTTGGTCATCCGCCCGTGACCGGCGCCACAACCGGCCCATGAACCGAGTGCGAGGTACACGATGATCGGCACGGTCACCAACAGGCCCGCCGTGTGGAAGTCCTATTCCACCTGGGCAAACCGACACCGCAAGTGGCTGTTCGCAGCACCCGCAATGGTTTTCGTCGGCTTGCTGATTATCGTCCCGTTGGCCTGGACCGTCTATCTGAGCCTCACTGACGCCCAAGGATCGGTCCGGGCGGAGTCCAGGTTCGTGGGAATTGCGAACTACCTGCAGGTCTTTGGCGACACCGAGCGGTTCTGGCCGGCGGTGCTGCGTACCTTCACGTTCACCGGTGGTGCGGTCGCCACGGAGATGGTGCTGGGCATGGGGATTGCACTCCTGCTGTGGCGTCCGTTCAAGGGTGAGAAGTGGGTCCGCGTCGCGATCCTGCTTCCTTTGGTGGCGACCCCCGTCGCTGTCGGCATGATGTGGCGCCTGATCTTCGACCCGAACATCGGGTTTGCCAACCAGATGCTGAGCTGGTTCGGCATCGCTGCCCAACCGTGGCTGTCCGGCGAGACGACGGCCCTGCCCACGCTGATCTTCGTCGATGTCTGGCAGTGGACCCCCATGGTGGTTCTGATCCTGCTCGCCGGCCTGACCGCACTCTCCGACGAGCCCGACGAAGCGGCCCGCATCGACGGGGCCAACGCCTGGCAACGTTTCCGGTACATCACCCTTCCTCTGCTGCGATCGACGGTTGTCGTCGCCATCGTCTTGCGGGGTATCGACGCGCTCAAGACCTTCGACATCCTCTACTCGACCAAGGGCAAAGGTGGCGGCTCCTTCCACGAGGTGGAGACCCTCAACGTCTATGCCTTCGGACTGAGCTTTGACTACAACGACTACGGGATCGCCTCGACCGTGCTGATCCTGTTCTTCCTGCTCATCATCGCGATCATGTGGATGATCACGTACCGGCGAAAGGCAGACCGGTGACCACCGAAACCGCGACAACCACCCCCGCCATGCCGAAGGTCATCTCGAAGCCTCCGGCGCCCCGGCGGCGACGCAAGTCGCGCGCCTACCCGATCTTCCGGGTGGTCGTGCTCACAGCGACGGTGGTGCTGTTCATCGCACCGTTGATGTGGATGCTGGTGGCCTCGTTCAAGACGAACGTCGACATCTATGACTCGGGCAAGACGTTCTTCTTCACGCCCACCTTGGACAACTACTCCAACGTACTGGGCCGAAACAACTACTTCGGCTTCATCGTCAACAGCTTCTGGGTCGCGCTGTCTTCCACCGTGCTGTCCCTGATCCTGGGGGTCCCGGCGGCCTACGCCATGAGCCGGTTCAGCATGGGCAGGTCGGCCATGCTGGTGCTGATGGCCCGCATCATCCCCGGGGTGAGCCTGCTCGTTCCCTGGTACTTCATCTTCGCGAACATGCGCCTGGTTGGTGGCTTCGGCGTGCTGATCCTGTCCCACATGTTCGTCGCGCTGCCGCTGATCGTCTACATCATGATGTCCTTCTTCGACTCGATGACGACAGAGCTCGAGGACGCGGCCCAGGTGGACGGGCTTACGGCGATCGGTGCGTTCATGCGCATCACGCTCCCGCTGTCGGCCGGGGGCCTGGCGACTGCCGGAATCCTCTCCTTCATCTTCTCCTGGAACAACTTCATGTTTGCCCTGGTGCTTGCCGGAGCGAACACAAAGACGCTGCCCGTGGCGATCTTCAACTTCGTGTCGTACGCCAGCATCGACTGGGGCGGCCTGATGTCAGCGTCTGTCGTCGTCACCCTCCCCATCATGGTGATCGCCCTGTTCACCCAGAAGTACATCGTGGCCGGTCTCACCGCCGGTGCGACGAAAGGCTGAGCGATGAGCAGTCATCGCGTCCCGCCGGTCATCGTCATGGGCATCCAGGGCTCAGGAAAGACCACCATTGGCGAGCTGCTCGCCCAGCGTCTTGGTGTGCCCTTCGTCGACGGTGACACGCTGCACTCGTGGAAGAACAAGGAGTGGATGGCCTCCGGACGTGCCCTCTCCGATGCACAACGGCTGCCCTGGCTGCACGCCGTCGGCGAAGCTCTCGCCGTCGCCGGAGGATCCGGCATTGTCGTGGCCTGCTCGGCACTTAAGCGCAGCTATCGCGACCTGCTCAGGGAGCACGCCCCCACCATGCTCACCGTCTTCGCGCGCGGCGACGTCGACCTGATCCATGCCCGGATCACGGCCAGGCGACACGAGTACATGCCGCCCTCCCTGCTGCCAACGCAGCTGGAGGATCTCGAGGAACGTGAGGACGACGAACCGGGTCTGACCGTGGACATCGCGCAGACCCCCGAACAGATTGTCGAGCGAATCATGACCGTGATCTCCGCAGGAGCTGCCTCCCATGCGAATTAGCAGGGTCGAGACGTTCCTCGTGCCGCCGCGGTGGCTGTTCGTGCGGATCGAGACCGACTCCGGTGTCGTCGGCTGGGGAGAGGCGAGCCTTGAAGGACATTCGGATGCCGTGCGCACGGTGGTTCGACAGTTCGCCGAGCATCTGGTCGGCAGCGACTCCGGACGCATCGAGGATCACTGGCAGGTCCTGACCAAGAGCGGCTTCTACCGCGGAGGTCCGGTCTTCAGCAGCGCCGTTTCGGGCATCGACCAGGCGTTGTGGGACATCAAGGGCAAGGCTCTTGGGGTTCCGGTGCACGAGCTGCTCGGGGGAGCCGTTCGCGACCGGATCCGCATGTATGGCTGGGTCGGCGGCGACGACCCTAGCGGGGTCGCCGAGGCGATCCAGGCCCAGGTGGATGTCGGACTGACCGCGGTCAAGATGAATGCCTGTGGCTCGATGGCGCCCTTGGGCACCGTCGCAGAGATCGACGCCGTGCTCGAGCGTGTGGCCGCGGCGCGCGAGGTGCTCGGGCCGCACCGGGATGTGGCCGTCGACTTTCATGGACGCCTGACGCTGGCAAACGCCCGTCGGCTCGCGCCCCTGCTGGAACCGTTGCGTCCCTTCTTCATCGAAGAG
>JBBRZV010000033.1:0-32218 GCA_038236365.1 Actinomycetales bacterium
GACGGACCCTGGCCCTGGCCGCCCATCATGCCTGTGGACGGACCCTGGCCCTGGCCGCCCATCATGCCTGTGGACGGACCCTGGCCCTGGCCGCCCATCATGCCTGTGGACGGACCCTGACCGTAACCTCTCGTCGTCATTGGGTCGGGCGAAGGGCTACCGAGGGTGCCGGTAGCCACCGCTGCGGAGGCGACCAGGGCGATCACGGCTGCCGCCAGAGCGCTAATCATCAGAGGACGTCTCACAGCGATCACTTCCCCTCGCGCTGGGCGGACAGGAGAGCGGCTCGCTGGGTCTGCCAGGCTTCCAGGTCTACCTCGCCGTTCGCCATGCGACGGTCGAGAATCTCCACCGCCGACTCACCAGTGGTGCGGGTCGGCTCCTCTCCGCTTGCGGGTAGCAACCGCGTGACAAGCCACACGATCAGCCCGAGCAGGACGAGCCAGAACAAGCCCATCCCCAGCATTCCGAGTGCGCCCATTCCGCCGCCATACCAACCCATCATCGTGAACTCCTCCTTCAGGTGCCCGGGTGTTCCAGGCGCCTCCAGAGTCGCAACCAAGTGCTGCGGTTGTCGACAGGAACCATGAAGAATCGATGTAGAAACCTGGCAAAGTCCGGCGCCGGGGCCAGCGCGATCACCCTGCAGGGCCCCTTCAGAGAGTCTTCATGGTTCGCCGTCCCCAATCGTCATGGGTTGGGCGCAGTCTGGACATCCAGATACCTCGAAGAACATGGAAGGGATGGCCTTGATGTTCACGAGCGCGTGGTGCGGGCAGTTGGGTGTGGCCGGATGGGTTCCGATGGGCCTCTTCTGGGTGACGTTCCTTGGGCTGGTCCTATGGGCGGTGAGTCAGGGTGTTTGCGCCCGCCCGGGTGTCAGCCGGCCTTGGTGGCGGCAAACGGCGAATATGACGACGGGCAGCGTCTGCTGATTGGGCCATGTGCGTAGCAAAGGAGTCGAAATGGACGTGTCGACGATCTCGCGAGTGTTGTGGCTGAGGCGCGCTGCGGCAGCGGGAGAGCTGGAGCGAGACGCAACTACGGGACCACCAGTTGCGACATCTGGCGAGGGTGCGGGCGTTGGCGTCAAAGAACTCGCCGTTCTATCGGCGTTTCCACCATGGGCTCGGGGAAGCCCCGCTGGGTGACTGCCCCGTGCTGACCAAAGCGACACTGATGGACAACTTCGACGAGATCAGCATTGACTCGATCGTGCGGCTGGCCGGTCTGCAGGAATACTTCGACGGAGTGCGCAACGATGAGCTCTTCCGGGGCCGGTACTGGGTGTCTGCGACGTCGGGCAGCTGAGGGCGTAAGAACATCATTGCGAGCAACAGGCAAGCAAGAATGGGCGATGATCCTGGCCGCATACCTGCGAGCTAATGAGTGGGTCGGGGTCCGGACCGGCCCAGCCCACCGGGTGAAGATGGCCGTGGTCAGTTCCACCGCCCCTTGGCGCCGGTCTTCACGGGTCGCCGCCACGGCGCGCAGCCCGTTCATCGCCAGCGAACCTCTCAGCGCGGACACCGCGCTGCCCGGGCTGGTCGCGCGGTTCAACAGTTTCAACCCTGATGTGCTCGTGGCCTACGCATCCATGATTCGCACCCTGGCCTTCGAACAGCTTGGCGGAAGGCTGGACATAGCCCCCCGCGGTGTGAACTCCTCCTCGGAGGTGCTCACGGGCGAAGCGCGCTCAGCCGCCACGCGTGCCTGGAGCGTCCCACCGTTCAACGCGTATGCGGCCACTGAGACCGCAGGGATTGCCGCCGAATGCGACCACCACCGCGGCATGCACCTGTTCGAGGATCTGGTGATCCCAGAGGTCGTCGACGACACCTACAACCCGGTCCCGCCGGGGGAGGCTGGCTCACGGCTGCTCGTCCCTATCCTTTTCAGTCACGCCATCCCTTTGATCCGGTATGAGATGACTGACCGGCTCCGCCTCGCCAAAGAACCCTGCCCATGTGGACGCCCATTCCGGCTCGTCGAGTCGATCGAAGGACGCACCGAGGACGCGCTCGTTCTCTGCGCGGCCGACGGCGGCACGGTGAGAGTCCACCCGATCGTGTTCCACGAGGTCCTCGACCTGATCGACGCGTCCGGATGGTAGGTCCGCCAACATCAACGTGAGCTGCGGGTGCTCGTCGCCGGTGCCGGCGCCGGGTTCGATGCCTCGGCCACCGAACGCGATCTATAGGTCGCCCTCGCTGCGGTTGGGGCACTCGCACCGGACGTCCATCTGTCGGTCGTGGACGCCATCCCCGCCGGTCCGGGCGGCAAGCGCCCATTCGTCGTGGCTCAGCCAACGTCATAAACCGCGGCGTCTTGGCAGTTCAACCGGCCGGCCTCATTCATGGACCACGGATCGCCTGGGAAAGTTCGGGGTCACGGTGACCGCGATCTCCGGCAGATGTTGGGGTGTGTCGCAGGCGTTGCCGGTCGCGCACACGACAGCGCCAGCTTCTTTGTCAATTCTTCAGGCTTTGCCGACCTGACCTTCACGTGCGGGCGAGAAGGTGGAACAAGTCACAGGCCCGGGGCGCCCGCCCTGGCCTTTCGGCCACACATAGAGTCCCGGGAGGACGCCATGGCAGGTTTTGTCCAACGGAACTGGGTCGTCATCTTCTTCGTCGGCGCCATGCTGGCCATGCATCTAAGGCACCGTGGCGGCCACCAGGGTGGCATGGGCGGGTGCGGCGGAGGCCACGCGGGACACCAGGACACATCCTCGGCGGGTCACCGTAGACCGGAGTCTGACAGCCGCACAGACGTCGACGAAACCTCCGGGGACCCCGGCGAGGCCCGCGGGCCGAATTCGGCCTCCACCTCTGATGTGCACTTTCACGGTTGAGGGCTCTGCAGGAGCGAGTTCTGCGACATCCTCCTTCATTCAGTTTGGCCACAACACACGAAGGGAACACCATGAGCTTGAGCAAACGCCTGGCCCTGATCTTCGGGGCGAAAGCATCCCGGGCGCTGGACCGTGCCGAGGACCCGCGGGAAACGCTGGACTACTCCTATCAGAAGCAGATGGAGATGGTGCAGCAGGTGCGCCGCGGTCTTGCTGACGTGGCGACCAGCCGCAAAAGGGTCGAGCTGCAGACCCATCAGCTGACCGCCAGCGCGGACAAGCTGGAGAAGCAGGCGGCGGCGGGGTTGGCCGCTGGCCGGGAGGATCTGGCCCGTGAGGCGCTGACGCGCAGGTCCGCCGCCCAGCAGCAGCTGGCGGACCTGACCGCGCAGGAGGCCGCGCTGCAGGCCCAGCAGGACAAGCTGACCGCTGCGTTGCAGCGGCTCCAGGCCAAGGTCGAGGCCTTCAGGACACGCAAGGAGACGATCAAGGCCAACTACTCAGCCGCCGAAGCCGAGACCCGTGTTGGTGAGGCGGTGTCGGGCATCAGCGAAGAGATGGGCGATATCGGGCTGGCCATGCAACGCGCCGAAGACAAGACGGCCCAGCTGCAGGCTCGCGCGGGCGCGATCGACGACCTCCTTGCCTCGGGGGCGTTGGAGGATGCCACCGGGTCGACCAAGGACAACATCCAGGTCGAGCTGGAACGGATATCGTCGACCTCTGACGTCGAGTCCGAGCTTTCCAGACTCAAGACGGCGCTGCCCCCAGGTCGCCCCCCGCAGGACGCGTTGACCGCCGGACCTGCGCAGCCGCAGGAGGCAAAGTCATGATCGTGCGCATCCTGGGCGAGGGCCAGGTGGAGCTGGCTGAAGAACACCTGCCGGAGCTGAACGAGCTGGACGCTGAGCTGGCGACGGCGGTCAACGCAGGTGATGAGCCGGGATTCGCGCGTGAGCTGACGAGGTTGCTGGATCGGATCCGAGCTCTTGGCTCGGCGGTCCCTGACGAACACCTCACGGCGTCCGACCTCATTCTCCCTGGCCCGGACAGCAGCCTCGCGGAGGTGTCGTCGCTACTGAGCGAGGATGGACTGATCCCAGGATGAGCCGATGAAAAGCCGATTCGCACCCGATCGCGGCTTGAACAGGCGGATGCTGGCCACGATATTCCTGCTCGGCCTGCTGTACGTGGTATTCACTGCTGTGCTCATCGTGCTGATCAAGAGCGCAGTGCTGGCCATCGTCATCGCCGGTGGGGTCCTGTTCGCGCAGTACTGGTTCTCGGACAGGATCGCGCTGTACGCGATGCACGGCCGGATCGTGACCCCCGAGCAGGCACCCGAGCTGCACGGGGTCATCGACCGGCTGTGCGCGCTAGCAGACATGCCCAAACCAGCGGTCGCGATCGCCGAGGTCGACGTGCCCAACGCGTTCGCCACCGGACGCAGCCCCAGCAAGGCCGTTCTCTGCGCGACCACCGGCCTCATGCGCCGCCTGGACACCGACGAACTCGAGGGGGTCCTGGCGCACGAGCTGTCCCACGTTGCGCACCGCGACGTCGCCGTCATGACCGTGGCGTCGTTCCTGGGCGTCCTGGCCGGTCTGATCACCCGCTTCGGGCTCTACGCCGGCTTCTACGGGGGTTTGGGCGACAACCGCGACGGAGACGACGAGGGTGACAGCACAGCGTTGGTGCTGATGGCCGTGGTAGCGGTCTCGGCTGTCGTCTACGCTCTGTCGTTCCTGCTCACCCGGGCGCTTTCACGCTACCGGGAGCTGTCCGCGGACCGGTCCGGGGCCATGTTGACCGGGCGACCCTCGGCGCTTGCCTCGGCGCTGACCAAGGTCAGCGGTGACATCGCCCGCATTCCGACCCGGGACCTGCGCCAGGCTGAGGCGTTCAACGCGTTCTTCTTCGCCCCGGCCTTCGCGCCCGGTTTCAGCTTGACCTCGCTGTTCGCTACCCACCCACCACTGGACCGGCGCCTCGAACAGCTCGCGGGCCTTTCCCGCCAGCTCGGGCAGCAGGTGTAGTCCGGTGGGCTTCCTGGACACAGTCCTCGGCCGGACCAAACCCGCCGCGCCCAACCTCGACCAGCTATTCGGGTTGCCCGCCGCATCGGTCACCCTGCAGACCAGCACCCGGTTCCAGCCCACGGGTGTCGGCTCGGTCTGTTTCAAGGCCGCTGAGGGCGGCGCGTTCACTGGGCTGCGTGAGCAGGTCGAGCAGCTGCTCGCACTTGATGAAGGCAAGTACCGCGAGCAGTCCGACAGGTACGGCTTCACCTGGCTGGTGCGCACCACCACCCCTGATGACCTCGACGGGCTGGTCACCGACCTGCACGCCGTCAACAGCAGCCTGGTGGACGCCGGCTTCGGCGCCGCGCTGCTGTGCACACTGATCGCCTTCACCGACGGCGCCCAACGCCTGGGCCTGGTCTACCTGTACAAGCGCGGCAGCTGGTACCCCTTCGCGCCTACCGGCCCGGAACGGCGTGACACCCCAGTTGAACTGCAGATCAAATCCGCGCTCGAGCAGGACCTGCGAGTCGAAGACGACCTCGCCCGATGGTTCCCGCTCTACGACGCACCCGGGCTATGAGCCCACCTCCTGGCCCATCCGCAAGTTGCGGCGCAGGGAGCGCACACCACGGAGAACAGCTGAACACGTAGACTTGGGCAGACCTTCGTCCCGCCCAGGGGCACCCATTGAGAACCCCCGAGGATCACCTTGCCCAAGAAGCATGCCAGCCAGGACCGCAAGGCCCGCATCGCCGAGATGCAGAGGATCGAGAAGGCCCGCGAGGATCGGGTGCGGCTGCGGATCATTGCTGGCAGTGTGGCGCTCTTGCTCGTGCTTGCCGGGGTTGTCACGTACGCCGTTTTCGACGCCCGGGGAAGCCGGCCGGAGGTGGCGATTTCGAGCATCGGCGTCCCGGCCTCGGCCGCCTCGTGCGACCCTGTCACCACTGACAAGGCCGGGGGTAACGGCAACCACGTCGGGCCCAAGACGAGCACTCCCAACACCCGGAAGGTCAAGTACAGTACGGTGCCGCCGTCGAATGGCCCGCACTTCGCTGAGCCGGTCGTCAGCGACATCAGGTTCTACACCGCCGCGGACCGTCCGCCGATGGAGGACCTCGTGCACAATCTGGAGCATGGCTACACGGTGCTCTGGTACGACGCGAAGGCGGGCGATACCAAGAAGGCGCAGCTCGAGGAGCTCGCCAAAGTCGCCAACAAGACCGAATGGGCGTCCGGCAAGTTCATCGTCTCGGCCTGGGACCCGTCGTACGGTGAGCTGGCAGCAGGTAAGAAATTTGCGCTGTCACACTGGTCGGCCACGCTCAGCTCTGACGGGGCCAAGGTAGTCAGCCAGGCGGGGCACCGCCAACTCTGCGGCGACGTGTCAGGTCCGATCGTCAAGGCCTTCATACAACAGTTCCCTCGCACCTCTGCCCCTGAACCCGGCGCAGCATAGGACAAGGTCAGATCTTCGCTGAACTCGGCCAGAGACTGGCCCACGCGGCGGCGGTCAGGGCGCCCTTGAGAATCACGGCGGAACGCCCCCGGGCGACGCCGCAATGTCTGCTCCATGACAGCTGACGAGCTCGCCCAGCTCAACCCGCCGACCTGCAGGACCGTGATCTGGCTGTTCACCTTCGGCTTCTTTTCAATGCTGGTCGGGTGACCTCGAGAATGTCGCTACCGACGAGGCGATTTGCTCAGCGGGATGTCGGTGGTGCGCCAAACACCGCTACGCGTCGTGGCCACACCCACCCGAGGCCTGAGCGGGCACGACACCGGCTTGACTGGCAGTCCCATGGCCTCCGCAGCACCCTTCGGGCGCAGGAGAGTCCACGACAACCTCACACGTTGGGGCTTGGGAACGATCGAGTATCTTCCCTAGTCCCCTGTGGATCATGGACACCGATTCGGCCAGGTGCATAGCCTCGAATGTGTCTGCCCTGTCGTGTTCCACCAGAGCAGCATAGGACCCGTCAGGGGCGCCTAGCAGACGCCGAGCCTTCAGCCCAGCGGACTCACGCAGCTGCTCATGGGACCAGGTGAACCAGTCTTGGAAGTCCCTTTCCTGCTCGGCGAGCATGGCGGGAAATCTAGCTATCGCGAGGTACACGTGCCTCTCCTGAGGCAGGTCGTCAGTTGGGGGCGGTGGCGAGGACCTAACGAAGGAGGGCCTCCATACTGCGCTCCACCCATGCGCTGACTCTCGCGCAGGAAGTACACCCCAGCCCGGGTTTCGAGGAAGACTTCCTGAAGACGAGTGGCACGTGCGGCCCTCCGAGGACGGGCTACCGAGGTTGCCCAAAGTTGGTGGCCGACCTCATCATGGTTGACCATTCGCGACCACGGTTAGACTTCACGGAACCTTCATCAGATCACTCGGAGACCAACACAATGGACGCCCAGACTTGTCAGGAATACCTGTGGCCGGGATTGACGGCCCAGCCAGCACCATGACACCACGAAGGTTGAACCTCACATCACAAATCTGCGAACAGGCCATCACAGCAACCAGACCCCCCACCAGTGGGGGTCTATCGCTGTCCAGGGGGGCAGAGAAAAACGAGCTCGGCGCGGCAGCGTCGTGGTCACCGCTAGCGTCGTAGCCGTTGCCAGCGCCATCGTTGCCCTGACCACGGTCACGTCCAGCGCGGCGTCCTACGCTGCTCCGCACACCGTTGCTGCTTTCACGCCAAGGGAGACCAGCGGTAAGGCGGTGACGTTGGCGATCAGCACACCAGCCTCCTCGATGTCCGCAGACATGCCAGGGATGGACATGTCCGGGACCTCACCATCACCTACCCCTTCCAGCAAGATGCCAGCGGGCGACATGCCTGGGATGGACATGTCCGGGACCTCCCAGGACAGTGCGACAGGATCCGATGGGAGCCGCCCCCTCATCCTTGTCCTTGGCATCTTCGGTGGTGGCGCGTTGGTGATACTGCTGGCAGCCACCCTGATACGTCGCAGGGACCGCGAACGCCTCCAGGCCAAGAAAGCCGCCCGCGCCGCTGCTAGGACCGTGAAGTGAGTCAGGACCTCCAGTCGCGGCCGCCGGGCTCCTTGCGGCTTGATCGCGCGGTGGCGGCTCGAACCGACCCAGACGACGCACGCTTCGAGCGGCAACCGGAAGAACCCCTGGGGCGGGACCTGCTCAAGAACCGGTTCGTGTCGGCGGTGATGCGCAGCCGGTGGTACCCCGGTGTGTTCCAGATCCCGATCGCAGCCGTATTCGGGCTGGTCGCCTATCAGCTGCTCGCCGGGCCGTCCAAAGCCCACGATAACGCCGGCACCGCCCTGATGTGGGTGCTGTGGTGGCCGGCTCTGCCGATCATCTATGTGCTCTTCGGGCGGTTCTGGTGCGCGGTATGCCCGTTCGCGGCGCTATCCGACCTGGTCCAGAAGCTCGTCGGCGCCAACCGCCCCGTGCCCCCCTTCCTGAAGAAGTACGGCATCTGGATCATCGACGCCACGTTCCTGGCCATCACCTGGGCCGACCACGTCTTCGGCATCGTCGAGTCCCCCTGGGGCTCCGGAATCCTGCTACTGCTGCTGACCTTCTCGGTCATCGTGTCCGGGGCGTTCTTCCAGCGGCGCACCTTCTGCCGGTACCTGTGCTTCCTCGGCGGTCTGTCGGCCAACTACGCCAGGACCGGGATGGTCACCCTGCGCGCCAAACCCGACGTCTGCGCGACATGCACGGCAAAGGCCGCGTGCTACAACGGCACCGACACGACCGCGCCGTGCCCCCTGTTCACGTTCGCGCGCACCATGGACACCAACGCGAACTGCAACCTGTGCGCGAACTGCATCAAGTCCTGCCCCAACGACGCGATCACCCTGACCGTCCGCCCACCGACCAAGGAACTGTGGTTCCTGCGCAACCCCAAGATCGAAGAGTCGTTCCTGGCGATGGCCATCATGGGCATCGTCATCATCCAGAACGTGACGATGCTGAAGCTGTGGGACGACCTCCTCGCCGCCGTAGAGCGGACCACCGGGATCACCAACTACCCGGTCATCTTTACCGCGGTCTTCGCGGTGGGCGTCTCAATCCCGGTCGCCTCGCTCGCCCTCGTGGCCAAGGTCGCCTCCCGAGGCAACCTGGAGAGCACCGTCAAGAACTTCGCCCGGTTCGGGTACGCACTGATCCCGCTGGACGTCGCCGCGCACGTCGCCCACAACCTGTTCCACCTGCTCGCAGAGGGCAAGTCCGTGTTCTACACCGTGGCGCCGTTGTTCGGGCAGCATCCGGCAGGCTCCCCGGCTTTGGTGGACAACGGGGCCATCCAAGTGCTGCAGTTCGCTCTGCTCTTCCTCGGGTTGGCCGCGTCCTTCTACACCGCCCGGCGGATCGCACACCGCAGGTACCCCACGTCGAGTCGTCGCCGCGCGACCCTGATCCCCGTCACCGTCCTGATCGGGGTCCTGGGAGTGCTGAACGTGGCAATGTTCCTGTTCCCCATGGGGAGCCGGATGTGACCTGACGGGATGGCACCCCACCCCTGCCGGCCGCGCCGGTCCTCAGCCGGCAATGTCTCCCTTCTGGGAGGATCAACCAAAGTCTCCCGCGCAGCCTCGTGGTTTCTACGCTCACCGCCGCAGCTCTCCTGACACCGTGCGGGTCTGGCGCTGACACCGGGACCAACGCGGTCGGTGGACTCAGGTCAGCGCGGGCCTACCCAGCGATCACCGTCCAAGGCGTGGCTCGGGACCGGGTGATGGGAAGGTCGACCAGGCGACCCATCAAGGCCTGTTCCACCCGGAGGAAAGCGTCCGCTCCGGGTCGGACCCATGGCCGACTTCATGAGTTCAGCAGCCGGGCCGGATCGCTCCTACTCCTCGGGCCACCCAGGAGAGGGCCTGACCTGCCGGCACCAGTGGGCTGATGGAATCACTGGATGCCGGCAAAGACGTGGGCGGTGCGGTCCCGCGGGGGAATTCAGACGGCAGCGCCCCAAGCAAGGCCTCTGCCTTACACCGATTGGGAGGGTGAGCGCGTCGGAACATAACAATGCGCCTGCGTAGCAGGAGACTTGGGCGTGTCTGAGGTCAGTTTTCACCTGCAAAGACATACAGCCCCATGGGGCACAGTCACCACCACCGCCATCGCCCGATAAGGCGAACGGTGCCGGATCGTGCTGACCGGCACCGGCGAGGGGTTCGACCATACAGCCACCAAGCCATCCGAGCGCTTCTCTCGAGATGATACCTCGCGCATCACCAGCGGCGCCGCAAGCGGCATCGGTCTGATCACCGCCAAAGCGATCGACCAGGCGCACTACCGGCAACTACTCGGCCACAGCGCTGGACCCGACAAGGGAGGGGGTAGCTCGAGATCAGGCTGCCTGCCACCGGTCGCGACAGTTCGTAACAGAATCTTTGACTAGATTTGAACAGTCCTGCCGCGATCGCCAATTCACAGTCCACCAGCGCAACGTCCTTAGGTATCACAACCGAAACGAGAAACCGACATGTCCTACGCACTGACCATCACCAGTCGGCGCCCCTTCGCCGACACGCTCGCCGCCACACGATCATCGTTGGCCGACCACGGCTTCGGCATCCTGACCGAGATCGACATCCAAGCCACGCTGAAGACCAAGCTGGACGTCGACATCGCCCCCCAGGTGATTCTCGGCGCTTGCCGGCCGCCGCTGGCACATGCCGCGCTCCAGGTGGAGCCCTCGGTTGGGCTGCTGCTGCCCTGCAACGTCGTCGTCCGATACCTGAACGACGACACGACAGTGGTCGAGGCCTTCGACCCCAACGTCATCGTGTCCCTGACTCAGAATGACGCCCTCTCCGATATCGCCAAGGAGGCCGGTGAGCGGCTCACCGCAGCGCTGGACACACTCACACACGACCACTACTGGGCCTCGATCCACGAATGAAGCCTCCGCCGTTCGGTTGACCTTTTCTGACCGTTCGGACGATAGTCGGGCTGAAACGCGAACCATCGGCCCGCCCATTTCCTACCTTGGATGTGGGACGAGATGCCACACCGGACACCCTCTTCAGACGGGCTGCCAAGGTTCGTGGTCACGGCCCGGCCCTTCAAGGGTCTATCTCTGAGTCCCTGCCAAACCGGCGGGGCGGTCCGGGCGGTCGCTGAATTCCGTCACCCGCGTGGATGGCAAGGAACTTCTTGCCGACGGTGACGGGAACGGAAGACCCAAGGCACGACGAGACCCCCAGCGAGTCTCTTGGGGTGAAACCGCGAACCGCGGTCGGGCACTTTCGGCCCGAACCCGACAGGTCATCTTTCGCAAGCGGCTCGAAAGATTGGCACGAGATGTTCACCGCCCCTCTGCGATTCGCCATGCCCAAGCGCCTCGTCGCCGTGTTCATCGCGGCGATGTTTGGCCTCACCCTGGCCGTTAACCCCGTATCCGCCCCCAGAGCCGATGCTGCCGTTCCGGCCAGAATGGGGGTCACCGCCGTCCATGTCGCCGCCCAACAGATAGGGATCCCCTACGTGTGGGGAGGAGCCAGCCGTCGCGGGTTCGACTGCTCCGGCCTGAGCCAGTACGTCTTCGCCCAGATCGGGCGCCGCATCCCGCGCGTCGCCCAGGCGCAGTGGAACGCCTCGATCCATCTTCGACCCCACACGCAGCGGGCGGGAGACCTCGTGTTCTTCTTCTCCGGCGGTCGCGTCTCCCACATGGGTATCTACGCCGGGAACGGTTGGATGATCGTCGCACCGCGTACTGGTGCGCGAGTCAGGAAGCAGCGGGTCTACCGTGCCATTGTCCGCTACGGCCGGGTCCGCTAACCAGTCCCAACCGTCGCCCCACGCAAGTGCGCACTGCTGGCATGACGCCGGGGAAGTCGGCCGTCCTTTGAGGAGGTGGGCTCAGCGAGCCGGACACCATGAGACCTCTTCACTCGGCTCACCCTCGTGACCACACCCACGCTCTGAATGGAATAGTCGACCCGCCCGTGTGCCGTGATGCGTCCCAACCGCCCGGCCGGACGTTGGCGTACCGGTGTCGCCCTCGCCGTGAGAGCGATGCCGGTCCTGGCGGCAACAGGTTTCGGGTCCGGTGCAGCTGTGGCTGAGCGGTGACAATCCGCAGAGGTCGCTGCACTTCGCGGGACGCTGGTGTCGCATTCCCCATGGCCAGGTCACCGAGCTCACCACGTTCGTGCGCCAAGAGCGACACCGACGGCCAGGACCCGGTGGGCAGGGCCACCAGACCCCTGGCCCGCCTCTTCGCGCGAGCTCTTAGCTGAACTCTACTTCGCGACCTCGGCGTCGGATGTGAACCGTTGCTCGTCCCCGTCCCAGATCGCGTTCGGGGACCGGATCGGGGTCCATACCGACTCTGCGCCCCGCCGCCCTGTCCGATAGCGGTGGCGCGAAGATCGCGACTGGGGGTATGCCCGGCTGTCAAGGGCCCGGCGGCGGCGATCCTTCACTCGGGGGCGAGTGCGCTCCGAGCAGGCTCGG
The DNA here is from genome assembly GCA_038236365.1 of Actinomycetales bacterium. Classification (GTDB taxonomy): domain Bacteria; phylum Actinomycetota; class Actinomycetes; order Actinomycetales; family Dermatophilaceae; genus UBA4719. The sequence goes on from JBBRZV010000033.1 coordinate 12,335, forward strand.
TGCCGTCAAACAGCCGCCCAATTTGATGGAGCGCCACGTTGGTGTCCTGTTCAACGCCCCGGTCGGGTCGCTGCCCTGGCTCTCGCTGCGGTATGACCTGACGGGTAGAGCCGCAGGAAAGTGTTCTCATGGGGCGCAGGTTGCAGCGACGCTGCTCGAGGCGGAGAAGGAGTGGCTGAAGGTGAGTGCGCATTCCCCGGATCTGCGGCGCCACAGTTGACGTCCCCAGGTGGCGCGTTGGTCCGTAGAACCGATGACCCGACGGACACGCGGTTGTCGCGTCCGGGGGTTGATACGTGCCTGCGGTGCGTCGATCAGGGGCGACCGTAGGTCACGGTGGACGACCAGATGGCCCGCTTCGCAATGGCGCTGCCGGTCTTCGGTGAGTCCCACATCATGCCGTTACCGGCGTAGATGCCGTTGTGGTACGCCGGGATGCCGAAGAACACGAGGTCGCCCGGTTGCGGATTGGTCACTGGCGTCGTGGCCTGACGCTGCTGCTCGGCCGTGCGGGGCAGGCTGACGCCCACCTTGTTGAAGACGTACTGGGTGAAGCCGGAGCAGTCGAAACCGGCAGTCGTGGTGCCGCCGTAGATGTAGTAGATCCCAGCCAGGCTGGCAGCGATGCTGAGCACGCCCCCCCTCGCGGGAGCCTGCGACACGGCCGGGGCCTTCTGCGTCGGGGTGGACGTGGGGCTGAGGGCAGTGCGGCTGATCGAGCGGCTGACCGCTGCGATGGTGCGCTGGCTGACCACCGGCACGAAAGGCTTGGGCTTGGGCTTGGGCTTGGGCTTGACCACGCCGGTGAAACCGATGGCGCCGAAGGTCTGCGGGGCCATCGGGGCCTGGGCAGCCGCGGGAACCGCGACAGCAACCGCGCGAGCGATCGGTGCGGCAGTCTGGACCTTGGAGGTGACCGGAGCTGCGCTGGCCGGGAGGGCAAGCGAAGCCACCATTGCGCCGGAGATGACGATCACGGCGGAGGCCTTGCTGCCCGGCTTCGCTGAACGCGAGACAGACGATGACAGGGATGACTTGGGGCTCAGGGGGCTTGGTGCGCGATGGCGACCAGTGTTTGGGCTCGACACAGTGAAGAAACCTCTCCAGGCGCCTACGAGGTCAGCTGTCGGGTTCGGGTGGGAGTGTGCACCCGGCCCTCACGTCGGCAGGCGACCAACGGTCGTCCACCACCGCTGAGGACTTCACCCCAAGGAACGCCTCGCGACGCCCCAGATGTGGGTCCCCCGCTCCTGCCAAGCGGATGTTTGAGAGTCTCGAATGCGGTGACAGGACTAGGCGAACCACATCAAGAACTCCATGCATTGGGGATGGAGTCCGATGACCGTACAGGAAATCACTGCCCGCGAACACGGCCACGGTCCTCGGAGGCCCAGACTTCAGAGAATCTTCATGGTTCCTCTCCGCAACCGTTATGCGAAGAGCGAGGTCTGGCCTCGCGGTCTCACGCGGCTTGTGCTTTGGTCGGGAGCCGATTCTTCGCATCCGGGCAGCGATGACTGTCTGTGTCCTGTGCGGTATCGGGGTGACCCAAGGCGTCAGGGTCGATCTTGACGAGATCTTCATGGTTTCTAGGTCGGGACGACATGATCGTGGCGTTATCTGGAGATACTCCAGTGGGGTACCTATAGACGGTGTCGGAGGTGGCCGTGTCGGGTTGCTGCACATGTGGAGTCGCAGCGACGTCGAGAGGTTGAACAAAAGGCGCGACCGTCCGTCAGCTCGAACACAACTGGAAGGCGAGATCATGACTTACACCGAACCGCTATCGCTGTCCGAGGCACAGCACGACTTGACCGTCGGGACGTCCGTGCCGCCGGCGCCTGGGCGAGTACGCCTCCTGTGGAACTCCGTGACTGGCGTCGCAGGGGCGATCCTCGGCATCGCGCCACATGTGCTGCATCACGTTGGCCTGCTCGCCGGGACGGCGGTGCTTGCCGGGGCGGGCGGTACCGCTCTCTTCGGCGTGGTCGGCCTCATTGCCTCTGTCCCGATGTTGCTGCGTCTGCGACGCCGGTTCGGCACCTGGCGGGCGCCGGCGATCGCACTGGGGGTGTTCACCGCGATGTTCGCGCTGTCGGCGTTCGTGATCGGCCCTGCGATCGGCGGCCCCAGCACCAGCACCAGCACCAGCACCAGCACCAGCACAAGTACCAGCACGGGCACCAACGAGGCTCCACCGGCCGTAAACCACGCCAGTCATCACGGAGGCTAAGCGGGCAGGCATGCACCACCAGCGAGCGTCGTCCAACTGGCCGAAGCGATTCGCAGCACCGAAAGAGGAGAGCACGACAATGAGCACCCGACAGGGCACGGCGACTTCGGTGGGGTTCTCGCGCCATTGCCCAGCTCCCGATCGCGTCCGAACCAGGTCGGTGAGGACGTGAGTCAGGGCTACGGACTCTGGCCGCTCGTGGTGCTCGACAGCGTCGTGATGATCGTGTTCGCGGCCAGCTTCTTCCACCCGCGCACCAAACGGGACTGGCGGGCATTGGGTGGCTTCTCGGCGTTCATGGTCGCGCTGTTCACCGAGATGTACGGCGCTCCGCTGACCATCTACCTGCTGTCCGGCTGGCTCGGTTCCCGGTTCCCGGCCCTCAAAGCCACGCACAGTGGCGGGCACTTGTGGAACGACCTGACGGGCTGGCAGGGTGACCCTCACATGAGCCCGTTCCACCTGGCCAGCTATGTGGGGATCGGCGGCGGCCTCTGGCTCATTGCCGTCGCCTGGCGGCACCTGCACCTGGCGGCTCAACAAGGCCAACTCGCTACCACCGGCCCGTATGCCTGGGTGCGGCACCCGCAGTACCTGGGGTTCTTGCTGGTGATGTTCGGCTGGCTGCTGCAGTGGCCGACGATCCCGACCGTCGCCATGTTCCCGATCCTGGCTGTCGTCTATGCCCGGCTCGCCCGCTCTGAGGAGCGCGAGGTCGAATCACTCTTCGGCCCGCAGTGGACCGTCTACGCGACCCAGGTGCACCGCTACTTGCCACACCGCCCACCCGAGCAACGACCCCAACCACCAGCCGGCAGTGAGGACGCGCAGCCCCTCCGGAAAGAGAGCCGTCATGCAGGTGCATAGCGCGGTGTATGGCACCGGGCGGTCACGCGAAACGTCACCGCTGCAGCACAGGCCCGGTTCCGCGCCCTGGCACCTTGAACCCGACCGTCCAAGCGGGGCAACCGGGCCGTTCGTCTAATCCCCCGGCTGCTGAGGTCGCACCCGCGGCACAGCAGGGCCAGGGCGCCTGGCCGCACGCCCGACACCGAAGTGCTGACCGCCAGCGACCTGACCGAGCCGAACCGCCACGGCGTACGGCTGCGGTGACAGCGCCGGCAAGCGCTTCGCGCTGCCAACCTCACCCTGCACCCCGGGGAAGTCGTGGGGCTGGTCGGTCAGAACAAGGTCCGGCATGAGCACCTTGATGAAGATGACCCCACCCGTATCACTTCTTCGTGGCGCCTCAGCTCACAGCATCGCCGGGCATCACGGCACCGCGTTGGCCATGATTGATGCACCCATATTTGTCAGTGGAACAGCACCGAACGTCCCCTAAGACTCGGTGCGGCGCGCGAGGAGCTGGAGAGAAACCCGTATGACGCCAACGCTTTTCCTGCTGCTTCTGGCACCGACGGACGGGGCGCGGAGGCGACCACAGCAATCATCACGGCTGCCACCAATGCGCCCGGACGGGACGCCTCTGGCGGTCACTCCCCGTCGCGCTGGGCGGCTACTAGGGCGGCTCGTTGGGCCTGCCACACCTGCACGCCCAGCTCGCCGCTGCTCAGCCGCTGGTCGAGGATCTCCACGGCCGACTCACCCATAGCGCTGCTCGGCTTGTCCCCGCTGATGCGGGTTAGTAACCGCACGATCAGCCACACGATCAGCCCTAGCAGGATGAGCCAGACCGCACCCATGCCAACCAACGCGAGTGTGCCCAATCCGTTTCCATACCAACTCATCATCGTGAGGTCCTCCTTAGAACTGCCCGGTTGACCCGGGATGCTTCCAGCGTTGCGCGCACGTGTCGAGATCGTGGTCAGGATCCATGTAGAAGCCATGTATAACCCCGGCGCCTCACCCCGGCCACGCCAATCCTTGGTGAAGCCCAGGCCAAACCTGTCGGCTGAGGCCTCGACCCTGCCCGGCTATCAGGACCCCAGTTTCAGCCGCCGGTGACACCCACCGGCAGCAGTGTCCAGGCAGTGGTCGTCGTCCTGACACCAGACGCGGCGCGCGGATCGGCGGATGATCGCGACCGGGCGGGCGACAAGCTCATTCCGCACGCCGCTAGAAACTGAATCAGGGAGCCGCACCCGATTCATACCGGTGCTGCCGACAGACGTGGTCGGGCGTTCGCTCCGTGTCTAGCGGTCGGTCACTACGATGGCGGTCAGGCTGCATCGACCGTGTGCGCGCGGAAGGACGAGAGGTGGTTGCGTTGCGTCAGCTTGGAGATCTCGAAGCGGTGGTCATGGACCGCCTCTGGGCATGGGAGCGCCCTGCGACGGTCCGTGAGGTACTCGAAGACCTGGCACCGGAGCGCAGGTTGGCCTACACCACGGTGATGACGGTGATGGACAATCTGCACCGCAAGGGCATCCTGACCCGTCAGATCGACGGGCGTGCCTACCGATACACCCCGCTTCACACGAAGGCTGATCACACGGCGGAGCTGATCGCTTCGGTCTTGGCCGACAGCGACGACCGGACGACTCCGCTGCTGCGGTTCGTGAAGAACATGACTCCCCAGGAGGTGGCTCGTCTGCGGGCTTCCTTGGACGGGGTGGAAACGAACGTGGGGCCCTCTGGGCACAGCGACGGCCGGGGCGGAAGCGAAGGCCACCGGTGAGGGAAGCCTTCGCACTGCTCGTCTTCGCCCTCGTTGTGGCCACCGCCGGTGCAGCCGGTTTGCGCCGCGCCCAGTGGCCCGAGCACGTCCCCCGCCTGGGGATCATCGCGTGGCAGGCGCTGTCGGGGTCGGTGCTGGCCGCCCTGCTGTTAGCGGGTCTAAGTGTCAGCGTGCCCACGACTGAGCTCGGTGGAGGTCTAGCAGACCTGTTGCACGCTTGTGCGTTAGCCATACGTGCCCAGTACGCGACCCCGGGTGGTGCAGCTCTGCACGCTGCGGGCGCGGCCGGCACCCTGATCGTGGCCGCGCGTGCCGCATACCTGCTTGTCACCGTCCTGGTCGGCGGGCGACGGGCACGGCAGCGGCACTTACATCACCTCCAGCTGGCAGCCTGCCGACACAGCACCATTGACGCGCTTATCGTGGAGCATCCGGCAGCGGCGGCTTACTGCCTGCCCGGCCGTGCGAGCACGATCGTTCTCACCAGCGCTGCCCTTGCTGCGCTGGACGATGCCGAGTTGGCGGCCGTACTGGCGCACGAGCGGGCTCATCTGCGCGGTCGCCACCACCTCGTCCTCGCGGCCGCATCGGTGCCCGCACGAACCCTCCCGTTTCTGCCCGGTTTGGGCACAGCGCGGACAGAGCAGGCCAGGCTGTTGGAGATGATCGCCGACGACGTGGCAGCCGAACGTGGGGCCAGGGTTACCGTTGCCCGGGCACTGGTTCATTTGGCTGAGGGCTCGGTACCCGTTGCGTCGCTCGGCGCGGCCGATGTAGCAGCGGCGGAGCGAGTGCACCGCATGCTTGGCCCCAAACTTCGCGTGGGGTTGGCACGACGAGCACTTATCGGACTGGTAATCGTGCTCACCGCGGCCGCCCCGGTCGTATTGGCTGCTTGGCCGGCAGTGGCGGCTGCGCAAAGCGATTCTTGCCCGATTGTCCTGCCGTCGGTCCCGACCTGACCCTGAGATGCACACGCCGTTTGGTCGAGGTGACGCCGTCATCGGTGCTGCTGGGCTGGTAGGGGAGTGCGGTTGATGAGACGCACCGGAGCGCCATCGACTACCAGGGTTCGTCGTTGCGCCGCCCCCAGAACGCTGCTCGCTTTCTGGGGCAGGACTTCGATGATGGGTTGACTCCCTGGTTGACGTGAGCTACCTCGGACACTATGCCGCGGCGCATCTTGTGGTCCTTTCGTCTTGACTTGCTGGTGACGGATCGAGTCATGGTGCGGTCGGTTCCGCTGTCTGACACGGTGGTCACTCTGAGCGTGGCAGGACCGGTGGCGGCATACAGCCTGCGGGGCTGACTTGGTGGTCGCTTCGCGATGACCGCGTGTTCACATTCCCGAATAGGAGTGCATTCCGACGAAGTACACGTTGACGACCATGTAGTTGATCAGGATGCAGCTGTACCCGGCTATGGCGATGTATGCCGTTTTGGTCTTGGACCAGCCATTGGTGGCGCGGGCGTGCAGGTAGGCGGCGTAGACCACCCAGATGATGAACGTCCAGACCTCCTTGGGGTCCCATTGCCAGTAGGCACCCCAGGCCTGCTCGGCCCAGATGGCCCCGGCGATGAGAGTGAAGGTCCACAAGGGAAAGGCGACGACGTGCAGGCTGTATGCGGTTCGGTCCAAGGTGGCCGCGTCCGGCAGTGACTCCATGAAGTTGGGCTTGGCGGGAGGGCTGGCTTCACGTCGGGCTTTGAGCAGGAACAGGATCGTGACGCTAAAGGCGACAGTGAAGAGCGAAGCGGACAGGATCGCCACGCTGACGTGGATCACCAGCCAAAAGCTGTGTAGCGATGGCAACAGCTGACTGGCTTGGGTGTAGTAGACGGTGACCGCCAGGCCAAGGGTCAACAGTGCCGGTCCGACGACGAACAGGCCTAGCCAGCGCATGTCCCGACGCAGGCTGAGAATCAGGTAGGCGGCGATGACGAAGCCCGAACCGGTGGTGGCGAACTCATACATGTTGCCCCAGGGGGCTCGCGTGACGGACAGTCCGCGCAGGGCGACGCCAGTTAGGACAAGGAGCCCTCCCAGCCAGGTCAGTGCCATGGCCACGCCAGCAGCTTTGCGTCGGCGCCGGGTTGGCGCGACAGCACCTTGGGCGCGATGGTCGTTGTCGGTGCGGCCTGTGGCGCCGACGAGGAGCCGCTCCTGTTCGGGGTGAGCCGCGGCGCTGGGCACCGCCCCCGCCAGGTCTAGGGCGAAGGCGATCATGGCCAGGGTCAACACGACCATTGCGGAGTTCACGGCAAGGTTGGAGTATGCCGCGAAAGTGAGGTTGGTCATGAGCTTTGGCCTGTCCTTTCGGTGATGGTCGCGAGCAGTGCTTCGATGTATGCAGCGAGGGCGACGTCTTGGCCCTTGGCCAGGCCGCCGATAGTGATAACGGACGGTTGCTGCGCCGCGTGATCGTCCGTCCTAGCGGGTTGGTCCTGGGGTGTGGCGGGGGCGACTCGGACGAACACGCGTCGGCGGCGGATGACCAGTGATGCGATGAGTCCGGCGAGGGCGGCAAGAGAGCCCCACAGTGCGAGCATCTTGCCGGGATCGTGTCGGATGGATAGCCCGGCGAAGCGGGGTACCGAGCCCATACTGATGCTGCCCCGGCCTCCGGGCAGCTGGACCGTGGCGCCGGGGGTGAGCCAGATCCGTACCGGTTGCCCTCTGGCGGTCCTCAGCTGGGTCATCGACCGGGTGCCTAGGCTGTAGACCGACTGCGGCCGGCCGCCGGGGTACAGGTCCCCTTCCCACGCGGTCAGGGCCAGCGCGGGGGCCTTGAGGTCGGGGAAGTACGAGGTCGGGCCGACGTTCTTGTCGATGACGGCCGAGGGAAGGAACAGGCCGGCGAAGCCGAGCTGTTTGGGGCTTGCCCCGGAGACCTTGACCGCGCCGACGGAGCGGTAGTTGTTGTCCTGCGGGAGGAACGGGGTGGCCTCGTGGTAGAGGACCTGTCCCTTGGCGTCGCGGACCGTGATGACCGGGGCGTACCCGTTGCCGAGCAGGAAAACCGATGCGCCGCCCAGTGACAAGGGCTGGTTGACCTTCAGGACCTGTTTCTCGGCGGGTGCGCCCGGGTCCTGGCGTGTCGTCGTGAACGCGGTGAAGTCCCGGGGCGCCCCGAACTGGGCGCCGACGGCACGCTCTTCGAAACTCACATCGAGACGGTCCACAGCCACCTCGAAGGAGGGGAGGCGCTCGGGGTTCACCCACGGGCCGGGGTCGATGGTGTCGTAGGCCGAGATGGTGCTGGAGAACCTTTGTCCGACCGGGACGATGACGTCGCCGCGCCACCCGAACAGGTGGCCGACTGCGACGGCCACAATCACCGCGATGAGCGCGAGATGGAAGACAAGGTTCCCGGTCTCACGCAGGTAGCCCCGCTCGGCGCTGACCGCGTCCGGCTCGTCGTCGCGGTGGGTCCGGACCCTGAACCGTTTCGCCCGAAGGACCCGCCGGGCAGTGCGCAGGACATCCTCGGGGTCGGCATCGACGACCACGGTCACGTGTTCGGGTAGCCGGTCCAGGCGCATGGGTGCCCGTGGCGGTTCGGCGCGCATCGCGCGCCAGTGGATGCGGGAGCGGGGCAACACGCAACCGATCAGGGAGATGAACAGCAGCAGGTAAATCGAGGCGAACCAGGGGGATGAATACACGTCGAAGAAGCTGAACCGGTCCAGCCATGGGCCGAGACTGTGATGCTGGTCGAGGTAGTCCGCCACGCGGCCGGCGTCGATGTTGCGCTGCGGCCAGATGGAGCCGGGAATAGCGCCCACGGCCAGCAGCAGCAACAGCAACAAGGCCGTGCGCATGCTGGTCAGCTGCCGCCACCCCCAGCGCAGCAGTCCGGCGGGTCCCAGCCGCGGCAAGGTGACATCGTCCACCTCGCCCGGTCGGGTGTCCATCTGTGAGGTGGAGGTGCCGGTTGTCATCAGAGCACCGTGGTGTACCCGTTGACCAGCCGGGTCTGGATCGTGATGGCGATCGTGTCCCACAGCCCGGAGACGAGTAGGACACCTACCAGCAGCAGGAGTCCGCCGCCGAGCAGCTGGATCGAGTGGTGGTGGCGGCGCAACCACCCGGACGTGGCTCCGGCCCGAGAGAAGCCGCCGGCGATGAGCAGAAACGGCAGCCCGAGTGCCAGGCTGTATGCCACAGCCAGCGCGACCCCGCGGGTGACGGCCCGCTCGTCGCCGGTGGCGGTGGCCAGAGTCAGGACGGCGGCCAGGGTGGGGCCCATGCACGGGGCCCAGCCCACGGAGAAGATCATGCCGAGCAACGGGGCGCCTGCCAAACCCGCTGCGGGACGCCAGCGAGGCGCCCACGTCCGTTGCGTACCGCCACCGATGAACAGCAACGCCATGACGATGACGAAGCCCCCGCCGACTCGCATCAACACCGGTTGGTACTCGCGCAGCGCCCGCCCGATCGAGGCGAGCGCTGCGGCTTCCAGGACGAACACAACCGTGAAGCCAAGCACGAACAGCAGGGCGCCCAGGACGAGGCGCCGACGACCTCGGCGCTCAAGGGTGACGTCGGACAGGCCGGTGACATAGCCCAGGAAACCCGGCACCAGCGGCAACACGCAGGGCGAGGCGAAGGAGAGAAGGCCCGCGGCCGCGGCGATCAACAGCGCCAGTGGCAGCGAGCCGGAGGCCACTGTGGACCCGGCGCTGGCGATCACAGGGCTGCCCAAGCTTGCGATGTGCGGGTCCGCGTCACAGTGGGGCTCTCTCGGCCAGGACGTCGTCGACCAGCTCAGTCAGCGTGGCGCTCGTGGTCTGCCCGAGGACTCGGGCCGCTATCCGACCCTGCCGATCCAGGATCAGGGTGGTTGGGACCGTTGGCGCCTTGCCTTGCAGCGCCAGGGCTGGCCGACCGCCGTCGTAGGCCAGCGACGGGTAGGTGATCTGGTACCTGCGCTCGAACGCCGCGCCGGCTTCGGGCCCTTCCTTGAAGTCCAGACCGATGAAGTCCACCGTCGTGCCTTGCGCTTTCAGCTGGCTCCAGGCCTTTTGTAGGGCGGGCGCTTCGGCCACGCAGGGTCCGCACCAGGATCCCCACATGTTCAGCACCACGACCTTTCCCGCGTCCTGGGACAGGGACCACGGTCGACCCTCGAGCGTCGTGCCCTGCAGCGTCAGCGGGACGTTGCGTCGGTCTATGGCTGTCCGTTCAATGGACCCGTCACCGGAGATGAACCCCTTTGCATCCCCGGAACGGGCCTGCGCGGCGATGGAGTTCGGGTCCGAGCCGCAGGCCCCCAAAAGGGCGCTGAACACTAGAGCTCCAGCCACCGCCGCGCTACGTCGCATACCGGGATACCACACCTCATCTAACAGGGGCACAGACGCTGAGCCGGAACTACTAGGGGCGATAGTACAACGCGGGACTCCCTGGTGGGGCGAACGACGTGAAGTTATTGCCCGGCCGCGATCGCTCCTGCTATGAAAAGGAATCCGCCGGTGGGGTAACCCACCGCTAGGTCCTGCCATCCAGGGGGCTGGGCGCCGAATGCTCCTATGTGTGCGAGCAGGTGGACGACTACCACCAGGGCACCCACGGCCATCAGTGCCTGCCCCAAACGGATGATGCGCCGTTTGTGCCGGAACTCAGCGGCCTTGTCGCGAACGGCAGGCTGTGTCTGTCGTGCTCGACCCGACCCTCGGCGACGGCGACTTCCGGACGCACCCATTCGACACCCCTGCCTCTGTTGCGACATTGCCCGATCTACTACCAATGTTAGTAGATCGGGTGGCGGCTCGGGCAGACCATCCATCGAGGCGTGTCGCAGATGGTCTGTCAGAGCGGCCAATGCTCGGCGTCAGACTCCTGGGTGGTCGCGTCTCGTTGCGTGAGCCGCCGATGAGCCTCGAGATGGCCTTAAAGAGCCGCCGCGCGGGACCGTTCACCGCAAGGGGCTCGACGGGGTTCATCTACACGATGTGCTCCGTCCCCGCTGGTGTTACGAAGAGCGATGGGCATCTGGCCGCCTTCGGCGTGGTGGCTTGTGGCGCGTGGCGCCGGGTTCTCAGCTGGTCATTGCGGCAAGAATCGACTTCATCTGAGCGATTTCGGCGCCCTGGCCGTCGATGATCGACTGGGCGAGCTGCTTGCTCTCGGGATTGGTCCCCGCGGCGAGCTCGGTCTTGGCCATGGCCACGGCACCCTGATGGTGCCTGGTCATGAGCTGCAGCCACATCCGATCGAACGCCGAACCGCTCGCCTTGCCCAGGTCCGTCATTTCCTGCGCTGACATCATCCCGCCCATGTTGGACATGCCGGACATCTCATGGCCCCCTGCGGTGGCGGGGATTGGTGCGCCCCAGCCTTTGAGCCAGCCGGACATGCGCGCGATCTCGGGGCCTTGAGCCGCCTTGATCTTCGGCGCGAGTGCCTTGACCTTGGCGTCAGTGGCCTGATTGCGAGCCAGTTCGGCCATCTGAACGGCCTGGGCATGGTGGGGGATCATGCCTGTCGCGAACTCGATGTCCGCGGCGCTCTTGGCCCCTGTAGCGGGGGTGCCGACAACGGCGGGGGTGTTGCCTGCGGCCGGGGTGGTGGTCTTCGTCCCAGTCACGCCGGGCATGCCATGGCCGCCGGGCTCGGTGCTGGTTGAGCATGCGGCCAAGACCAAGGTGGCTGCAAGGGCGGTGGGCAGGATAAGGGTGCGCATCGTCAACGTCATGGGTAGTTCCTTCCGTCGTCTATGTGAGCTTTGCGGCTGTGATGGTGCGTATGCCGGTGCCCGCCGCGAGGCAGCGGGCGCGTGCCGGAGCCAGGTTCGGCTTAGGTGCGCAAGACGCAGAACTGTGACAGGGACGGTGTGGGTCGACGTGGTGGACTGCCCCGGATAACGACCCGTTGCTGAAGCGTTCGGCTTCTGCCGGACGGTGCTACTTTCTGCCGGCAGCGCAGGAGCCAGAGAATGAGCAACAAGCCCAGGGGAGGCAGGACGGCCAGGCACACCGCGCTAACGCCATGCGCGTTCGGTGTTGTCGGGGCGGTCAGGGCGGTGACCCTTTGAGGATGTGACGGAGGCGACCGCGGAGTTCTCACGGTCGACCCCGTGGTGTGTTGCGGCACTGCGAAGGTGATCGGACCAGCATGAGCCATCGGTGTATGGCCGGCCATGAATGAGCGCATGGCGATGACGCCTACCACGAGCATCATCGTGGCGACCAGGGTGAACACCCGTGGGATCAGGCGGGACGTAGTCGGCGTCATCGCCATCAGTCTTGCATCTCGCCGATGGCGCGGACCAGTCGGACATGAGCGAACACGCAGGGCGCAGCCACGGGTTCGGCCAGGGCTTCTCAGCCCGCTCAGTCATGCCCATGGGTGAGTGTGTCCAGCGCTGCGGTGAGCCGTCCACCCGGCCTCCTTAGCGACATCGGAGAAGGCATCATTCTGGTCAGGGACACGATGACGTTGTGGTCGAGGGGAGGGCCTCGACCACTGTCGTGTCGTTGTTCAGGTATGGGACGACGACATTGCATGGCAGCAGCAGCCCAACCGAGGGCTCTACCTGGAAATATCGGCGCCGGTGTGCGTGTCGGCGCCGAGCCCAGGTGTGCTGGGCTGGCGGCGGATCGCGCTTTTGGTGACGCTCATGGCTTTGCTGTTCGGGATCGCCCGGGTCTCGGCGGTGATCCGGTGTAGCTGGTGATCTTCCGTCCACCAGATCGCTCCAGGTGCGCTGGCTGTGTTAGCCAACTGTTGTTCGCTGGTGGGCAGAATGTCGCCCGGTGCGCCCCGCGGGAGGGGGGCGTCATAGACAGTTCCACTTCGGCTATGGGTTTACTGTTTAGCTCCCGGCCCTTGGACAGCCTGGTGGCGAGCATGGGGTTGGCTGCTGCTGCCGCGTCAGCGGTGGCCTTGTTTAGCGCGACCGGGCGCATTGACCACAGTCTTGCCGTCAACGCACGAGATCACGAGTACGTCGTCGTTGGCACCTGGTAGGGGTTTGTGGGCCCGCGTAGAACGCGTCGTCGTCGACCGCGGACCGGGCGGCCAGGGCCTCGACCTGACGTTACCGACGTACTGGCCGGTGGCCCTGTTGACGGCGTCCACTACGTCGCCGAAGGCCCGCGGGTGGTTTCCACCACGGCCAGGTGGCGCAGCTCGTGCGAGTGGCGTTCGCTGGGCAAGTTGAGCGCGGCGTCGGCGGGGTACAGTTTCCTCTGCCCAGGCGCCCGGTACACGATCCGCGTCACGGCGACCTGCCCGAAGGCCGTTACCAATACACGGGTCTGGCCGCCCTCGACCCGGGACCGGGGCACGTGGTCGGCGCCAGGACCGCGGCTCCCGGCTCGCCCTAAGGTCCAGATGGTCCTGGGACAGCCGGCGAAACGAACTCAAGGGTGTCGACCACAGACGTGTCTCCATCTCGGCACGGGACAGCGCTGCCGCGCCAGCACCATTCAACGGCGCCAACACCGTGGCAAACTGCTCTAGGCTCACGCCAGAACCGTCGCTCCGGGCCATGGTCGGCTCGAGCGGACTCGCCTGGTTCCCCGACGGGCGCTCAGAGCGCTGACGACCCCGACGCGGCCCGGATCGATGGCCACCTCCAGGTTGGCCCGCGCCGTCCGGTAACGCTCCGGCGCAGCAAGCACCGCAGCCACCCTGGCCGGCGAGAGCGTCGCAAACCGGTTCCGGCCGGCCTCGGTGTAGGTGAGCACCGTCGACTCGTGCAACTGTTCGCCGCCGCGGAACTGCACGTCGACTTCCCGGACCGCCGGCGGTGGTTCACCACAGAACCGCCGACCGCACGCGGTGATCCCCAAGTTTCTGGACCAGCCGTGGCACCCTGCTCCCAGACTGCTGGCGACTAACCGACAGATCGTCCTACCCCAGGCCGATGACCGGCGCGTTTGCCCGCGCGTGTCCATCAACAAAGTGGGCATCCAGGACCGAGGTCATCGGCCCTCACGCCCGGGCGATCAGCGCCGGGGGTCACTCGGGAAGAGCGGCACCGAAATTCGAATTCTCGGCGGCTGCGCGCCCGCGGACGAGCCTCAGACTTCAGGGAATCTTCATGGTTCGGCCGGTCTAATCGTTATGGGCGCAGCGGAGTATGGGCAGTGAGGTCCATGACGACACTTGGAAGGGGTGATGTTGATGTTCGCCAACGCGTGGTGCGGGCAGTTGGGTGTGGGCGGTTGGGTTTTGATGGGTCTCTTCTGGGCGACTTTCCTTGGGCTGGTTTTGTGGGCTGTGAGTCGATTGTTCGGAGGCGACCGCGGGGCCGGCGACCTTGGCGTGGACGTACATGAGGTGGATGACGTTCACGACCTGGATCTGCGCCTGGCGCGTGGTGAGCTCGACATGTCCGAGTACCAGTCTTTGCGTAAGGAACTCTCCTCCTCTGATCGCTGACCAGTCTCTGGTCTATGTCTTGCTTGCTGGCAGGTTTGTCGCTGCCGTCGTCGTCGGTGGGCCCTTGGCTGCTGTTGTCGTGCCTGGCGTCCGGGTGGCACCCGTCGACATCGCGATGACCGCGGATCTTGACTGAATCTTCATGGTTTCTAGGTCGGGACGACATGATCGCGCTATTACCTATAGATACCCCAGCAGGGTATCTATAGGTGGCGTGAGAGTGACCGTTCTCGGTCGCTGAGCATCTGTGGAATCGGATCGTGTTGAGAGGCTCACGATGAGTACAACCGGCTATCTGGTCGAGGGACTGACCTGCGGCAAATGCCTGGCCAAGGTGCTCGACAAGGTCCGTTCGCTGGCGGGTGTGACCAGTGTGGCGATGGACCTCAACACCAGGGGTCAGTCACCCCTGCTAGTGATGAGCGGGTCCAGACTCAGGGCCGAAATGGTGCGCGAGGCTGTGGAGAGCGCCGGGTTCGGACTGCTGCCACCGCGAGGAGCAGAGGTGCATCCACCCGCCACCCCTCCGGTTCGGGTTGTCGCGGCCGAGATCGTGACCGTCCCGCCGGCGGGGGTGTGACGCAAGGCGTTGTCCAGAAGGTTGCCCAGGACTTGTCCGATGCGTTCCGGATCCAGCGACAGCTCGGGCAGCCCGCCGGCTACCAGGACCAGTGATTGGGCCAGGAGCAGGCGGCCTACCAGGCCAGCGCCTCGACGCGTTGGCTCGTTGGCTCGTTGGCTCGTTGGCGGATTCTTTCACGTGCCGTCGCCCATCCCATAGCCGATACCACGGACTGTGCGCACGTACCGAGGTGAGCCGGGATCGTCACCGAGCTTCCTGCGCAGGTGCCCGACGTGCACGTCAACCAGGTGCTCGTCGCCGACCCAGGTCTGGTCCCACACGGCATCGATGAGCTGGCGGCGGGAGAAGACCAGCTTGGGCCGGGCCGACAACGCCTCCAGCAGGTCGAACTCTGTGCGGGTCAGCAGCACTGCGTGATCGTTGAGGCGGACCTCACGTGCGGCCACGTCGATACTCAGTGCCCCGAAGACCCGCGGCGGGGCTTCCATGACGTGCCCGGCGGGCTCCCCACTGTTGGTGGAGGGGCGGGGGCGGCGCAGCATCGCGTGGACACGTGCGAGCAGCTCGCGGGGGCTGAACGGCTTGGTCAGGTAGTCGTCGGCCCCGACCGAGAGTCCGATGAGCTTGTCGACCTCGTCGGTGCGAGCGGTGAGCATGATGATGTAGCAGTCGGAGAAGGTGCGTACCACCCGGCAGACCTCGACTCCGTCGATCACCGGCAGCCCCAGGTCCAGCACCATCACGTCAGGGTCGACTTGCCGGGCCGCCTCGATCGCCTGCTGCCCGTCCTGGGCCCTGGACACCTCGAAGCCGTCGCGGGTCAGGTAGGACCCCACGAGGTCGGCCAAGGCTCGTTCATCGTCCACGACAAGTACCCGGAAACCGGTGGGGGTTGGTACTGGCACTGGCTTGCCGGCCGGTTGGCTCATGTCCCCAGTGTGGGCGACTCTGGACTCAGCAGCGACCATCGGGGCCGTCCTCAGCCGCAGACTTCAGCAAACCTTCATGGAAACCATGGCGATACTGACACAGGCGGGGCGCAGGGTAAGGGCAAGTCGGTCGTCGGGACTGACCCAGCAAGGAGAGGCCAACGATGCTGTGGTGGGGTGACGAAGCCGGATGGATGACGTGATGGTCATGATCCTGGCGATGGCGGCATTCTGGGCTTTGGTTGTCGGCGCGACGATGGCGCTCTTCCGCGGTGTCCGCCTACCATCGCGGAGCCCGTCGCCGCCGATCTCGGGGCGCGCAGGACCCCGTCGAGGTGCGGGACGTGCGGGTGGCTCGAAGAGAATCATGTAGAGCATTGCCAGGCCCTTCCCGAGTTCGGAGCCGATGAGGGTGACTCCACGGGCCCAACCTTCAGCAAACCTTCATGGAAAACCGGCCTATACCTTCGTTGATCAGGCGGATTGTGAAGGACATGAGTGAAGTTGACACGTCCCCCGCATGGAGGACGCAGGGGGGCGCGGTCGGGGGCAGCGCCCCGACCCAGGGCGTTGCTGTACCGGTGTTGGTGACCCTGGTGGAAGCAACCGCATGCCACCTGTGCGAGGACGCGAAATCGGCCTTGGCAGCCCTGGCGCTGAGCTATCCGCTGAACGTCCAGGTGGTCTCGATCCAGGACAAGCGTGGTCGCGCACTGATGGATCATCACCGGGCGCCGATGAGTCCCCTGGTGCTGCTGGACGGTCAGTACTTCAGCTCCGGGCGCCTCCCGCGGCGCAAGCTCGAGAAGCGTCTCAGGAAGGCTCGGCGAGGTGGGACCCCATGACGAATCTGTTCACCACCGGCTCGATACTGGCCGCCTTCTTCGCCGGCGGTGTCGCACTGTTTGCGCCGTGCTGCATCGTGTTCCTTGCCCCGTCGTACCTCTCTGTGGCGGTCAAGAACCGCCGCTGGCGCCTGTTGCCACTGACGTTCGTCTTCGCCGCCGGGCTGGCGTTGATCCTGGTCCCCATCACGGTGGGGGTGAGCCTGATCTCGGGGACCATCGCCCACTACCACCAGCCGCTGTACTACGCCGGTGGGGTCCTGATGCTGGTCCTGGCCGTGTTCACCCTGTCCGGCCGGATGATGAGCTTGCCCTCGTTCGTCCGCGCGCCGAGCACCGTCCGTGGGGACACCGGCAGCTTCTTCGCCTTGGGCGTGTTTTCCGGCTTGGCCAGCAGTTGCTGCGCACCCGTCCTGGTCGGGGTGATGACGTTGTCGGCGTTGTCCGGGTCGACCGCCGGTGGCCTGGCTTTGGGCCTGGCCTTCGTGTTCGGCATGACGTTCCCGCTGTTCGTCATGGCGCTGCTGTGGGACCGGTTCAAGCTCGGCGAGCGCAAGTTCCTGACGGCCCGTCCGGTCCGGATGCGCGTGCTCGGCCACATCCTGGCGACCAACACGGTCAACCTTGTGGTGGCGGGAGCCTTCGTCGTCATGGGGATCTTCGTGATGTTCCTGGCCAGCAGCGGGGAGATGACCAGCGGCCCGGGATACCAGGTGGCGTTCGGCAAACGCCTGGCCTCGGTCTTCATGTGGATTGAGACGGTGACCGCACCGGTCCCTGAGGTCGTCCTGGGCCTGGTGGTTCTGGGGTTGGCCGGGGTGTTCGTCTACGCCACGCTTCGCAGCCGCCCCCCCAACGGGCAGGACCCGTTCTCACCCAAGGACGACGCTGACTCCGACTCCGACCCGTCCTGCCACCAGGACACCACCGAACACCCCTCGATCCACAGGTGAGGACCCTGAGATGAGCACCGGAAGTAAACAAAGAACGAGCCAGTCCAGCCGAGACCACATCAACGCGCTGCGCGCGGCCCAGGTGGTCAACGACAAGCGGCGGCAGCGGCGGCTCCGTTTCATCTGGCTGGGCGTCACGGTCGCGGTGATCGGGATCGTCGCCGCGATGATGCTGACCTCACGGCAACAGACCTCCTCGGTGGCAAAGGTCGCCCCAGACTTCACCCTCACCAGCACCTCTGGCACCCAGGTCAGCCTGGGTTCGCTGCGCGGCAAGAACGTCCTGCTGTACTTCAGCGAAGGCGCCGGCTGCCAGGCGTGCCTGGTCCAGATGAGCCAGATCGAGAAGGACCCCGCCTTCGCGGCGGCAGGGCTGACGGTCCTGCCCATCGTGATGAACACCAAGGACCAGATTGTCGCGGACATGGCCGCCAACGGGGTGCGCACTCCCTTCCTGCTCGATGACGGCACGGTTTCCACCGAGTACGGGACCATCGGCAAGGGCATGCACGCCGGCTTGCCCGGGCATAGCTTTGTGCTGATCGACAAGAGCGGGAACCAGCGCTGGTATGGCGAGTACCCCTCGATGTGGCTGTCCAACGCCGATCTGCTCAAGGAGGTCAGCTCACACCTGCCCAGTTGAGGCCAGTGCGTGTATGCCGAAAAACCGTCCGGTCGGGCCCGCGAAGTGCTCCACGATGCGCGTTGAATCAAGGCGCCACGGTCACCCCGGAGCGTACAGAACGAAGACAGCCAGCATGAGTCGTCAGTCAACATCCGCCTAGCGTTAAGCCGGTATGGCAGGGTTTAAGCAAGTCCTGCTTCGTCGTCTGGGCCCTGGAGCCGGTGCAAGGGACCAGAACGTTGACTCGGCGCACAACGGTGTGGGTGAGTCTTCGAACTGGCTCCACACCAGGTGAAGTCCTGGGCCGCGGCTCAGACGACGAAGGTGTACGAAGCGTTCGCGTGGCCGCGCGGCCCGGAACAGACCTGGTTCCGCTGACCCCTTCGCCGCGATGGCTCTGGAAGGTTTGGACAAACCGGCCCGGCACTTGAGTCGGGCGTCCTTCGATCGATCATGACCGGTGGCCTGAGCTCGAAGCAGATGGACACTGCCTTGACCGCATCAGTGGATTTTCAAGGGGCAAGGGCAGGAAAACGCCCGCGACGCCCGGCTCCAGGTCGTGCGGAAGCAGCAAGACACACTGGCTTCAGCGCATGAAGGTCGTGATAGCTAAGCTATGGTGTCGCCGGGAGCTGAATCCGGATCACCGCCTGGCAACAGAAAGTTGACCAGCCGTCCGCGCAGGCCCGGGTCGCGTTGACGGGCCTGCAGACCGACACCGGGTTGGCCCGCGACCACGTACCCGGCACTGTGGTCTACCCCCAGACACCCCCCCGTCAGGGGCAAGCACGCGGCCACTTGGCAGAACTGCGGCGTGTACACCGCGCCGGTCCCGAACGAGACTGCGGCTCACTCCCTGGAACATGGCGCCATGTGGATCACCTACCGCCCGGACCTGCCCGCCTTCCAGATCGCCACGATCCTTAGTGACACCTCCGGCGAGTCGTATGCACTGGTGCGTCCTTCTCCCGGGCTGCCGTCGCCGGTCGTCGCGTCCGCTTGGGGAGTTCAGCTAAAGCTCAGGTCCGCCAACGACCCCCCTCTGAAGTCCTTCGTCGAAACGTACAAGTCGGGCAGCCGCGCACCCGAACCCGGCGGCGAGTGCACGGGAGGCACCGGCACCCCGAATGCATGACCGGGCTTGACTCGGAAGAAGTCCGTCGGCGGGGCTGGCGTCCTGACCGGAACCTCACCACCAGCCCGCCAGCTGAAGACTGAACCCCGGTCAGGCTCCGCGGCAGCAGCCACCGGCACCTTGCGCCCGGGCACTGACACTGACCAAAGCCAGGTCGTGCCTGCCTGCATCGCCATGGCCACCCGTACCACCGCAGCAAGACCCGGACTTCGCCAGATCCGCGACGACCTCGTAGGTCGTGGCGACTGGGCCGTCAGGGAGGAGCTCACCGAGTCGCGCATGTACTCGCGAAGCCGCCTCGGTGGCGTGCATGGCGGCAAACGACTCAGCGCTGTCGTGCTCCACGAGCGCCGTGTAACTGCCATCAGCGGCGCGAAGCAGTCGTCTGCCCTGTAACCCGTCGACCTCGCGGAGCTGGTCGTTGGACCAGGCGAACCACGCCCGGAACTCGGCCTCGCGCTCAGTGGGGACCTCAGGGAACCGGGCGATTGCGATGAACATGCGTTCCTCCGTCAGTTTCTGCTCAGGGCTACCGCGGTGCAGCGCACCGCC
>JBBRZV010000034.1:0-31156 GCA_038236365.1 Actinomycetales bacterium
CCTTGGCGTGTTCGCCGACGAGGAAGATGGCCGGGTACTTCATGGTCACCTTGGAGCCGATGTTGCCGTCGACCCATTCCATGGTGGCGCCCTCGGCACAGGTGGCGCGCTTGGTGACCAGGTTGTAGACGTTGTTGGACCAGTTCTGGATGGTCGTGTAGCGGACGCGGGCGTTCTTCTTCACGATGATCTCGACGACCGCCGAGTGCAACGAGTCGGACTTGTAGATCGGCGCGGTGCAGCCCTCGACGTAGTGCACGTAGGAGCCCTCGTCGGCGATGATCAGGGTCCGCTCGAACTGGCCCATGTTCTCGGTGTTGATCCGGAAGTAGGCCTGCAAGGGGATGTCGACGCTGACACCCGGCGGGACGTAGATGAACGAGCCGCCGGACCACACCGAGGTGTTGAGTGCGGCGAACTTGTTGTCGCCGACGGGGATCACCGAGGTGAAGTACTCACGGAAGATGTCCTCGTGCTCACGCAGACCTGTGTCGGTGTCGACGAAGATGACACCCTGCTCGGCCAGGTCGGCGCGGATCTGGTGGTAGACGACCTCGGACTCATACTGGGCGGCGACTCCACCGACGAGGCGCTGCTTCTCGGCCTCCGGGATGCCCAGGCGGTCGTAGGTGTTCCGGATGTCGTCGGGCAGCTCATCCCAGGTGGTGGCCTGCTTCTCGGTGGACCTCACGAAGTACTTGATGTTCTCGAAGTCGATGCCGGTCAGGTCTGAGCCCCAGGTGGGCATCGGCTTCTTGCGGAAGAGCTTCAGACCCTTAAGTCGCAGGTCGAGCATCCACTGTGGCTCGCTCTTGAGTGCAGAGATGTCGCGGACGACCTCTTCGCTTAGACCTCGGCGGGCCGACACACCTGCAGCGTCGCTGTCCGACCAGCCGTACTTGTAGGTGCCGATCCCCTCCAGACCTGGGTTCAGCTCTTCAACTGTGCTGGTCGTCTCTTCAACGGTGCTGGTCATAAGGGGACCCTTCATCAGACGTGTTCTTACCTGTCAGTGACTCGACTGCTTCAACTGCCTTGGCGCCTTGGACATGCCCGGCACTCAAGGGGATGAACGTGGTGCAGACGTGCTCGCCATGGGCGAGGGTCGCCAGACGCTGGACGTGAACTCCGAGCAGGCGCGAGAACGCGTCGGTCTCGGCGTCACAGAACTGTGGGAACTCGGCCGCCACATGCTGAACCGGGCAATGTCCTTGGCACAGCTGCACTCCGGCCAGTGGCGTGCCCTGTCCCACCGGTCGGGTAGACGCCGCGAACCCGTCGGCGGTCAGTGCTGTTGCCAGCGCTTCTGCACGTGCGGGGACGTCCTGGCCCGCGTCGGCGAGCTTGACGGAATACCGCTGTTCGAGCTCGGCGCTGCGTTCGCGGGCGAACTCGCCCACGGCATCCTTGCCAGCATGCTCCGCAAGAAAGCGCAGCGCCGAGGTGGCCACGTGGTCGCAGTCGCTTCCCATGCCATCATGGCCGGCCTCGGACAGGATGTAGGCGCGGGCCGGACGACCACGACGGCGGCCGAGCGCGCCAGCGGGGGCTGGCTGGTGCTCCTCGATGGCACCCTGTTCAAAGAGTTGGTCAAGGTGCCGTCGGACGGCCGCTGGCGTCAGCCCCAGACTCGAGGCAAGAGCGGCTGCGGTGAGCGGGCCGAGCTCGGAGATCGTCTGTCTGACCCGGTCGCGGGTGCGGGCCTCGAGGACGTGCTGGCCGGGGTTGGACCCGTCAGCAGAGGCCGGGATGCGGTTGGCAGCGATAAACACAACACCAGTGTGACCTAATTCGGTCCACGAACACTAGTAAGGGTTACCTAACCTCGTTCGGTGTCGCCAGGTGCCGCCACCAGT
Organism: Actinomycetales bacterium; assembly: GCA_038236365.1. Classification (GTDB taxonomy): domain Bacteria; phylum Actinomycetota; class Actinomycetes; order Actinomycetales; family Dermatophilaceae; genus UBA4719. The sequence continues at coordinate 1,857 of JBBRZV010000034.1, forward strand.
ATCGCGGATTCGGCCTCCAGAAATGCAGCCGAACGGCCTAGACTCCGCGCGTGACCGAGGCCGTAACCGTGCGCGATCTCGCCAAGCGATTTGGTGCAACCACCGCCCTCGCGGGTATGACGTGGGCTGCTCACCATGAGCAGGTGACCGCGGTCCTCGGACCCAACGGCGCGGGCAAGACCACAACCATCGAGTGCGCGGAAGGCCTGCAGCGCCCGGACTCCGGCGAGGTCCGCGTCCTTGGGGCTGACCCGTGGCAGGCCGGCCCCGACCATCGGGCGTCCGTGGGAGTCATGCTCCAGGACGGCGGGCTGCCGAACGGCAGCAAACCGGTTCGACTGCTGCGGCACCTCGCCTCGTTCCACCAGTCCCCCGCCGATGTTGACGTACTCGTGGAGCGCCTCGGGATCGGCGCCTTCAGCGGGACAACAGTCCGCCGGCTGTCCGGAGGGCAGAGACAGCGCGTCGCACTCGCGGCTGCTCTCGTTGGCAGACCACGTGTCGTATTCCTGGACGAGCCGACATCAGGTCTGGACCCCCACGCACGGCTGGACGTCTGGGACCTGGTGCGCGAGACAAGGGACGCCGGCTGCGCGGTCATCGTCACGACGCATTCATTCGAGGAGGCCCAGAAGCTGGCCGATCACATCGTGATCGTCAACCGAGGACGCGTTGTGGGTCAGGGCGGCATCGCAGAGCTGACCTCGCAACACTCGCTCGAGGACGTCTACTTCTCTCTCACCCGTGAGACCGCACGATGAACACCGCGGCACCGGCGCGTGCCCGGGTTCTGGCACAGGCACGCTTCGAGACCGGCACCCTGCTTCGCAACGGCGAGCAGCTGCTGGTTGCCGTCGTGCTTCCCGCGATGGCCCTTGTTGGCCTGGCACTGAGCCACTCCCCCTCGCTGGGTCCGGGTCGACGCATCGACCTGGCCGTCCCGGGGGTACTGGCCCTGGCCGTGATCTCCACGGCCTTTACCGGCCAGGCGATCTCCACAGCTTTCGACCGCAGGTATGGCGTCCTGCGCCTGCTCGGCGTCAGCCCGCTCGGACGCCACGGCCTTCTCATGGCAAAAGCGTTGGCAGTGTTGACTATCGAGCTGCTACAGGCGATCGCCATCAGCTTGATTGGCCTGGCGCTCGGCTGGCACCCGCAGTGGACCGGGCTGTTGGCCGTCACGCTCCTGACGCTTGTCGGCACCTGGGCATTCGTCGCGCTGGCCCTTCTCCTGGCGGGCAGCCTGCGCGCCGAAGGTGTGCTCGCCCTGGCCAACCTGATCTGGATCGCGCTGCTCGGACTCGGCGGTGTCATCGTCCCGCGCACCCAGATGCCGTCCGGCCTCTCCCATGTTGCAGCTCTCCTCCCCTCCGGCGCACTTGGGGACGGGCTACGCGAGGCTTTCATCCACGGGCGACTAGCCGGCATACCGCTCCTCGTGCTTGTTGTTTGGTGCGCAGTGGCAACGACGGTGGCTTCACGCACGTTTCGCTGGAGCGACTAGCCTGCCGCCATGAGTGACACCTGGGTCGTCGATGCTGTCCGGACCCCCATCGGGCGTTATGCAGGCGCACTCTCCGGCATTCGACCCGACGACCTCGCCGCAACAGTCATCCGTGAGCTGGTAGCCCGGCACATCGACGAAGGCTTTGACCCCAAGGCGATCGACGATGTCCTGCTCGGTGACGCCAACGCCGCGGGCGAGGACAACCGCAACGTCGCACGGATGGCGTCCCTGCTGGCCGGGCTCCCCACCTCCGTCACCGGCGCTACGGTCAACCGGCTCTGCGGCTCAGGGATGGAGGCCGTGATCCAGGCTTCCCGGGCCATCGCGGCGGGCGACGCGCATCTCATCATTGCGGGCGGAGTCGAGTCGATGAGCCGCGCGCCCTGGGTTCTGGCAAAGCCCTCCGTCGCCCACCCCAGGGGTCACGAGACCTTGTACTCCACGACTCTCGGCTGGCGGATGGTCAACCCAGTGATGCCGGACGAGTGGACGATCTCACTCGGCGAGGGAGCCGAGATCCTGGCCGACCAGTTCGGGATCAGCCGGGAGGAGCAAGACGCTTTCGCGCTGTCCTCCCACCAGCAAGCCGGGGCGGCCTGGGACAAGGGTCTGTATGACGACGAGGTCGTGATCGTCGAAGGCACCGGCCTGCTCCGGGACGAGTGCATCCGTGCAGATTCATCGATGGATGCGCTAGCCCGCCTCAAGCCCGTATTCCGGCCCGAAGGCACGGTGACCGCAGGCAACTCCTCGCCGTTGAACGACGGTGCCGCCGCGATGTTCCTGGCCGACGACGCCGGGCTCGCCTCGCTCGGAGGCCCGGATCCCCTGGCTCGAGTCGTCGCACGCGCAGCTTCCGGGGTCGACCCACAGGTCTTCGGCATCGGCCCTGTCGAAGCTGCTTACCGTGCACTCTCGCGCGCCGGGATCGGCTGGGGGGATCTGGACGTCGTGGAGCTCAACGAGGCCTTCGCCGCGCAGTCGCTGGCCTGCCTGAGGAGCTGGCCGGATCTCGACCCGTCGATCGTGAACATCAACGGGGGGGCGATTGCGCTGGGACACCCATTGGGCTGCAGTGGTGCCCGCATCATCGGGTCATTGGCTCACGAGCTCCATCGCCGGGGCGGCGGTTGGGGTCTCGCGACCATCTGCATCGGCGTCGGTCAGGGCCTCGCCGTGGTTCTCAAGTCATGAGAGACATCAGCCCTGGGCGGCCCCCCGGGAAGGTCGACCCCGACCATCGAGATGTGCCCGGCATCGGAGCGACAAGCCCCTGGTTGCGCCGCGTCCTCGTGGTGAACCTCATTCTCGAGATCGGCATCGTTGTCACTGGCGGGCTGGTTCGGCTGACCGGTTCCGGGCTCGGCTGCCCGACCTGGCCCCAGTGCGTCCCGGGATCGTTCACCCCCGTGCCCCATCAGGCGCAGGGATTCCACAAGCTCATCGAGTTCGGCAACCGGAGCCTGACCAGCGTCGTCGGGGTCGCAGCAATCCTGGTCATCGTCGCGGTCTGGCGTTGGGCGCCGGGACGTCGCGGCTGGGCGCCTGGTCGTCCCGCGCTGCTGCGAATCTCGGTCCTTCCGCTCGTCGGCGTCCTGCTGCAGGCGGTCCTCGGTGGCATCTCCGTCCTGACCGGTCTCAACCCCGCGATCGTGGCCGCCCACTTCCTTGCCTCGATGGTGCTGGTCTCACTCTCGGCCTATCTTCTCTACCGCGTGGGCGAGGGTGACGAGGAGCCAGTTGCTATGGTGCGCAACGAGGTTCGGTCACTGGCATGGGTCACGACTGCGCTTGGAGCGTTCATCCTCGTCCTCGGCACGGTGGTTACCGGCTCGGGCCCGCACTCCGGTGACGCAGCCACGCCACGCTTCGGGTTCGACCCGCGCACGATCGCATGGCTGCACGCCGACGCCGTGATGCTGTTCGCCGGACTTGTCGTCGCAGTCCTGCTGGCTGTGCACCTGACAGCAACCGACTCACGGCCCCGGAGGGCCTGGCACAGCGTCCTCGGCGTCACGGTGTTGCAAGGGGCGATTGGCTACACGCAGTACCTCACCGGACTGCCCGAGGCGCTCGTCCTCGTCCACATGCTTGGTTCTTCCCTGCTGGTGGTGTCGCTGACCTATGGCGTGCTCAGCCTGCGTCATCGCTGAATGCTGCCGCTGACCCGTGCGGACCCCTCACTGCCGACGATAGGCTCGATCCGTCCTGGTCAATGCCGACGCAGATGCCGGGCGGCCAGACGACCACCACCACCAATCTTGAAGAGGGCGCAATGAAGAGTCGCGATACGTCGCTGGCCGCTCCGGTCGCCACACACGCAGGCTGGACCGACCTGGACGTGCGCGCGGTCGACACCGCGCGTGTGCTCGCCGCGGACGCCGTCCAGAAGGTGGGTAACGGGCACCCGGGCACCGCCATGAGCTTGGCCCCGCTGGCCTATCTGCTCTACCAGAACGTCATGCGCCACGACCCGGCCGATCCGCTGTGGCTCGGCCGCGACCGGTTCGTCCTGTCGTGCGGTCACTCAAGCCTGACCCAGTACATCCAGCTGTACCTCTCCGGCTACGGCCTTGAGCTCGACGACCTGAAGTCGCTGCGCACATGGGGTTCACTGACCCCGGGTCACCCCGAGGTCCACCACACCAAGGGCGTCGAGATCACGACCGGGCCGCTCGGCTCCGGTCTCGCATCCGCCGTTGGTATGGCCATCGCGCAGCGCCGTCAGCGAGGCCTGTTCGACCCTGACGCCGCGCCCGGCCAGAGCCCGTTCGACCACCACATCTACGTGATCGCCTCCGACGGCGACATCATGGAGGGCGTCTCGCACGAGGCCAGCGCCCTTGCGGGGCATCAGGAGCTGGGCAACCTGACACTCGTCTATGACGAGAACCACATCTCCATCGAGGACGACACGAACATCTCCTTCTCCGAGGACGTGGGCAAGCGCTACGAGGCCTACGGCTGGCACGTCGTCACGGTCGACTGGCGAAACAGCTGGAGCCAGGGAGGTTCCAGCACCTACGTCGAGGACGTTGACGCCCTGCTCGCAGCGATCGAGAGCGGCAAGGAGCACCACGACAAGCCGACCCTGGTGATCCTCAAGACCGTGATCGCGTGGCCGGCTCCGACCAAGCAGAACAGCGGCAAGGCCCACGGCTCGGCGCTGGGTGAGGAGGAGATTGCCGCGACCAAGACTCTTCTGGGCTTCGACCCGGCTCAGACCTTCGAGGTCTCGGACGACGTGCTGACCCACGTCCGTCAGGTGAGGGCTCGTGGGCGAGCCGCCCATACTGAGTGGGACAAGGGGTATGCCGACTGGCGCGCCTCTCATGCCGATGGCGCCGTCCTTCTGGACCGGCTGGTCAGGCAGGAGCTGCCGCCGACGTTCGAGGCGGCCTTCCCGACCTTCCCCGCCGACCCCAAGGGGATCGCGACCCGCGCGGCTTCAGGCAAGGTTCTAGCCGCCCTGTCCGAGGTCATGCCCGAGCTCTGGGGTGGTTCCGCAGACCTGGCCGACTCCAACAACACCACGATGGAAGGCGCGACCAGCTTCATCCCCGCGGGCAAACAGACGAAGGAGTGGAAGGGCGGGCCATTTGGCCGGACCCTCCACTTCGGCATCCGCGAGTTCGGCATGGGCTGCATCCTCAACGGCATCACCCTTGAGGGGCTGACGCGCGCCTACGGCGGCACCTTCCTGGTCTTCTCGGACTACATGCGCCCGTCGGTTCGACTGGCCGCGATCCAGAAGCTGCCGGTCACCTTCGTCTGGACCCACGACTCCATCGGTCTGGGTGAGGATGGGCTGACCCATCAGCCGATTGAGCATCTGGCCTCGCTGCGCGCTATACCCGGGCTGGACGTCGTCCGTCCCGGGGATGCCAACGAGACCGCGGTCGCCTGGCGCACCATCCTGGAGCACAAGAAGAACCCGGCAGCTCTGGCCCTGTCCCGGCAGGCCATGCCGACCCTGGATCGTGACACGTTCGCGTCGGCCGAAGGCACGGCCAGGGGCGGGTACGTGTTGGCCGAGGGCACGGCGCCCACCGGACCGTCAGTCATCCTCATCGCCACCGGCTCCGAGGTCAGCCTCGCGGTTGCGGCGCGTGAAACCCTTGAGTCCCAGGGCGTTTCGACCCGGGTCGTGTCGATGCCCTGCCGCGAGTGGTTCGACGGCCAGGACCAGAGTTATCGCGACGAGGTCCTCCCGCCGAGCGTCAGAGCTCGGGTAAGCGTCGAGGCTGGCGTCCCGATGGGCTGGCGTGATGTGGTCGGAGACGCGGGCCGCATCATCGGCATCGATCACTACGGCGCCTCGGCCGATGCGGCCACGCTGTTTCGCGAGTTCGGTTTCACCCCTGCCGCCGTGGTGGCAGCAGCACACGAGTCCATCCAGGCTTCGAGAGGTCACTGACATGAGCGACGACAAGAGCCGCGATCGCCTCAAGAGGCTGTCCGCAGAGGGCGTGTCCATCTGGCTGGACGACCTGAACCGCCCCCTGATCGCCAGCGGCGGCCTCCAGAACCTGATCGACACCAGCAGCGTTGTCGGTGTGACCACCAACCCCTCGATCTTCGCCGCGGCGCTCTCCCAGGGCGATGCCTATGACGACCAGATCAAGGCGCTCGCCGCCGAGGGCAGGACCGTCGACGAGACGGCGTTCGCGCTCACTACCGAGGACGTCCGGAACGCCTGCGACATCATGCGCCCGGTCTACGAGGCCACCGACGGCCAGGACGGCCGGGTGTCCATCGAGGTGGAGCCCCGTCTGGCCCACGACACCGCAAAGACGCTCGAGCGGGCACAGGAGCTGTACGCCGCCGTCGGTCGCCCCAACGCGTACATCAAGATCCCGGCCACGGTCGAGGGGCTGCCGGCTATCACGCAGACCCTGACAGAGGGCATCAGCGTCAATGTGACCCTGATCTTCTCGCTGGACCGCTACCGCGGCGTCATGAACGCCTTCCTGACCGGGCTCGAGCAGGCTCGCGAAGCGGGCAAGGACCTCTCGCGAATCCATTCGGTCGCCTCATTCTTCGTCAGCCGGGTGGACACGGAGATCGACAAGCGCCTTGATGCCCTGGGCACCGACGAGGCCGCGGCACTCAAGGGCAAGGCGGGCGTGGCCAATGCACGGCTGGCCTACCACGCCTACGAGGAGGTCTTCTCGACCCCTCGCTGGGCGAACCTCGAGGCTGAGGGCGCCCACAAACAGCGTCCGCTGTGGGCATCGACGGGGGTCAAGGACCCTGCCTACAAGGACACGATGTATGTCGTGGACCTGGTCGCGCCCAACACCGTCAACACCATGCCCACCAAGACGATGCTCGCCGTTGCCGACCATGGCGAGATCGCCGGCGACCAGGTGACCGGGCACTATGACGAGGCCCGGAACCTCCTGGACGCGCTGGAGCGTCTCGGCATCCCGTATGCCGATGTCACCGCCGTGCTAGAGCGCGAGGGCATCGAGAAGTTCGACGCGTCGTGGACCCAGCTGTTGTCTGATGTGCAGACCGAGCTCTCCAAGGCGGCCCGATGACTCAGGTGGCGCTGGGCGTCCTTGCCTGGGGACCGGCGGCCGAGGCCGTGACGCGACGGGTTCCGCCGCTGGTCGCCGACGGCTTCGCCAGCAGGCTCTTTGCCAAGGACGCCACGCTGTGGGGAGGCGAGGCCGAGTCCGAGGCCGCTATCCGTCTGTCCTGGGTCAGCCTCGGCCGGAGCTCACGACCGCTCGTCGGCGAGGTGGCCGCCCTACGCGACGATCTGGCCGAACAAGGCGTTGACCACGTGGTCCTGTGCGGCATGGGCGGCTCGTCTCTCGCACCGGAGGTCATCTGCGCCGCGGCCGGCGTGGCGCTGACCGTGCTGGACTCCTCCAACCCGGACCAGGTGCGGGGTGCCCTGCGCGACCGGCTGGACCGTGCCGTGGTTGTGGTTTCCAGCAAGTCCGGTTCCACGATCGAGACGGACTCACAGCGCCGCGCCTACGAGGACGCCTTCCGGCGTGCCGGCATCGACCCGACCGAGCGCATCGTCATCGTCACTGATCCGGGCAGCCCCTTGGACAAAGAGGCACGCGCAGCCGGATATCGCGTCATCAATGCCGACCCCCACGTGGGTGGGCGCTATTCGGCCCTGACCGCTTTCGGCCTCGTGCCCAGCGGCCTGGCCGGCGTCGACCTCGAGCAGCTGCTGGACGAGGCCGAGTCGGTCGTCGACCTCCTGGCCGACGACGATGAGGCGAATCCTGCCCTTCGACTCGGCGCTGTCATGGCTGGCACGGACCCTCTTCGCGACAAGCTCGTCATGGTCGATGACGGTTCCGGGATCACCGGGTTCGCCGACTGGGCAGAGCAGCTGATCGCCGAGAGCACGGGCAAGAACGGCAGGGGGGTACTGCCCGTTGTTGTGCAGGGTGACCCGGACGAAGCTGATCCGGAGGTCCGCTGGCCGGCCACCGACGTCACCGTGGCCCGTCTCGTCGCGGACGTCGCCGGAGACGAAGCTCCCGGGGACGAGAGTTCAGCCGAAGCGGGCGGCGGACCCGTCGCGCCGGCCCGGGACCCATCGCGCTCCGAGGTCCACATCAGCGGTTCACTTGGCGCCCAGCTGCTGCTCTGGGAGGTCGCCACGGCCGCTGCCGGCCGCATCCTGGGCATCAACCCTTTCGACCAACCCGATGTCGAAAGCGCCAAGAAGGCGGCGCGGGCACTCCTGGACGCCACGGGGACCAAGCCGGCCCCAGCCGCCTTCACCGATGGCGCCATAGAGGTACGGGCACTGGGCGGAAGCTGGCTGGGGGACGCCACCACCGTTGCCGGCGCCTTGGACGCGCTGTTCTCCCAGCTCGACCAGCGCCACGGGTACGTCGCCGTCATGGCCTACCTCGACCGGCTCACCGATGCATCACTGGCCGGAGCACGACGGACCATCGCCCTGCGGACCGAGCGACCCACCACGTTCGGCTGGGGGCCCCGGTTCCTGCACTCGACCGGCCAGTACCACAAGGGCGGACCGGCCACTGGCGTCTATCTGCAGATCACCACCACGCCTCACGAGGACCTGCCGATCCCTGGCCGAGAGTTCACATTCGGCGACTTCATCATGGCGCAGGCCGGCGGCGACGCACAGGTCCTGGCCGACCACGGTCGCCCCGTCCTGCGGTTGCATCTGCGGGACCACGACAGGGGCCTGGCTCAGCTCACCTTCGCTCTGGGGCTCACGTCCTCCGCCTCCCCTGCCTCTCCCGAGGAAGGGGCCAGATGAGCCCCGCGAGGGTGGCCCGCGGACAGAACCCGCTGCGCGACCCTCACGACAAACGGCTCCCACGTATCGCTGGTCCCTGCGGCGTGGTGCTGTTCGGCGTCACCGGTGACCTGGCGACCAAGAAGATCATGCCGGCCATCTATGACCTGGCCAACCGCGGCCTCCTGCCCCCGGGTTTCAGCCTGGTGGGGTTCGCACGCCGTGACTGGGCTCACGAGGACTTCAGCAAGATCGTTCACGAGTCCGTCCGCGCACACGCCCGGACGCCCTTCCGCGAGGACGTGTGGCGAAACCTGGCAGAGGGAATCCGTTTCGTGCCGGGGACATTCGACGACCCGGCGTCGTTCGACCTGCTGCGTGCGACAGTGCAGAACCTCGACCGGGAACGCGGTACCAATGGCAACCACGCCTTCTACCTCTCGATCCCGCCGGCCTTCTTCGCCACCGTCTGTGAACAGCTCGATCGCAGCGGGTTGAGCCATGCCACCGAGGCCAGCTGGCGACGAGTCGTCATCGAGAAGCCGTTCGGCCACGACCTCAAGAGCGCCCGTGAGCTCAACTCGATCGTCCAAGCCGTCTTCCCCCCGGACTCCGTCTTCAGGATCGACCACTACCTCGGTAAGGAGACGGTGCAGAACCTCCTGGCCCTGCGCTTCGCCAACGAGATGTTCGAGCCGGTCTGGAACGCCAACTACGTCGACCACGTCCAGATCACCATGGCCGAGGACATCGGCATCGCGGGTCGCGCTGGCTACTACGACGGCATCGGTGCCGCACGCGACGTCATCCAGAACCACCTGCTCCAGCTCCTGGCCCTCACGGCGATGGAAGAACCGGTCTCCTTCCAGTCCTTCGACCTGCGAGCCGAGAAGGAAAAGGCTCTCTCTGCAGTGCGGCTGCCCAAGGACCTGTCCAGATCCACAGCGCGCGGGCAGTACGCCCAGGGATGGCAAGGCGGGGAGCAGGTCATCGGCTACCTCGAAGAAGACGGTGTCAGCGCGAGCTCCACCACCGAGACTTATGCTGCCGTGAAGCTCGGGATCGACACCCGCCGGTGGGCCGGAGTCCCGTTCTACCTGCGCACCGGCAAGCGCCTGGGCAAGCGGGTCACCGAGATCGCGGTGGTCTTCAAGCGCGCCCCGCACCTGCCGTTCGACCAGACCGCGACCGAAGAGCTCGGGCAGAACGCCATCGTGATCCGCATCCAGCCCGACGAGGGCATCACGATGCGTTTCGGTTCCAAGGTGCCGGGCACCGCGATGGAGGTCCGCGACGTCACCATGGACTTCGGCTACGGCAAGTCCTTCACCGAGTCCAGCCCCGAGGCCTATGAACGACTCATTCTCGATGTCCTTCTCGGCGATCCGCCCCTGTTCCCGCGCCATCAGGAGGTCGAGCTGTCCTGGCAGATTCTCGACCCGCTCGAGGCCTTCTGGTCAAAGCAGGGACGACCCGACCCCTACACCGCTGGAGGGTGGGGCCCGGACAGCGCCGACGACATGATGCGCCGCGACGGACGCACCTGGAGGAAGCCATGATCGTCGACCTGCCGAGCACCACCACCGCCGCCGTCAGCAAGAAGATGGTCGAGCTGCGTAACGACGTCGGCGCCATGACCCTCGGTCGGGTGCTCACGCTGGTCATCGTCGTCAACGAGGCTGAGGCCGACGACGCGATCGATGCCGCGAACGACGCCAGCCGCCAGCATCCGTGTCGCATCATCGCCCTGGTGCAAGGCAGCAAGCGTGGCGCCAACCGGCTCGATGCCCAGATCCGGGTCGGCGGTGACGCCGGGGCAAGCGAGGTGATCGTCCTGAGGCTCCACGGTGCGCTCGCCGAACACGGCGACAGCGTGGTGCTTCCCATGCTGCTACCCGACTCCCCCGTGGTGGCCTGGTGGCCCAAGGAGGCCCCCGAAGACGTCTCCGCATCGGCGATCGGTCAGATGGCCCAGCGAAGGATCACGGACGCCGCCGAGGCACGCAGTCCACGAAACGAGCTCAAGCGCCGCGCAGACAGCTATCAGCCCGGGGACACAGATCTGGCCTGGACCCGAATCACGTTGTGGCGCGCACTGCTGGCAGCGGCACTCGACCAGCCGCCGTACGAGCCGGTCGTGAGGGCCACCGTCAACGGGGCAGTCGACTCGCCCTCCGCAGACCTTTTGGCAGGGTGGCTGGCGCAGGCGCTGAGCTGTCCCGTGACGCGCGCTCGTACCCGCACGGGAACCGGGATGGTGAGCGTGCGGCTCGAGCGCCGCACCGACAAGATCGAGTTCACCCGCCCGGATGGCGCAGTGGCAACCCTGACCCAGACCGGCCAGCCGGTCCGCCGGATCAGCCTCAGCCGGCGACCGCTCGCCGACTGCCTCGCCGAGGAGCTCCACCGGCTGGACCCTGATGAGACCTACGCCGAGACATTGACCAAAGGTGTGGCCAAGTGCGACGCCCCAGCGCGAAAGAGCCCCTCGTGAGCCGCGGGCCCGTCGTGGTTGTCCATCGCGACAAGAAGTTCCTGGCCGACGCCGCCGCCGCTCGTCTGGTCACTGCCATCGTGGAGGCGCAGTCCTCCAGGGGACAGGCCGACATCGTCCTGACTGGCGGGTCCATGGGCTCGGCCCTCCTGATCTCGCTGGGCCAGAGCCCTGTCAAAGATGCCATCGACTGGAAGCGACTGAATATCTGGTGGGGCGACGAGCGTTTCCTGCCTAGCGGGGACCCCGGGCGAAACGAGACGCAGTCACGCGACCTGTTGCTGGATGCGGTTCCCCTCGACGCTGCGCGGGTTCACGCCATGCCAGCATCCGACGGACCTGACGGCGCCGATGTTGACGCCGCAGCCGCCCGCTACGCCGACGAGCTCGCCGAAGCTGCCCCCGGCGGACACGACGTGCCCGAGTTCGACGTGCTGATGCTGGGCGTGGGGCCGGATGCCCATGTGGCGTCCCTCTTCCCCGAGCACCCCGCCCTGCACGAGCGGGACGCCTCCGTCATCGGCGTACGAGGCGCGCCCAAACCGCCACCGACAAGGGTGTCCCTGACGTTCCCGAGCCTGTGCGCCGCCCGCGATGTCTGGTTCCTGGTCTCGGGCGCTGACAAGGCCAACGCCGTCGGACTCGCCTTGTCAGGGGCGGGTCCGATGCAGGCACCCGCGGCCGGAGTCACCGGGCTTCGATCCACCACCTGGTTACTGGACCGAGACGCGGCCACTCATGTTCCGAAGGCGCTGATCCGAATGGCAAGCCCCTGACCGTCTAGCGGATCAGTCCCCGGTCGCGCAGGGTCTTGAGCGCCTCATCGAGGATTGCCTGCCCATCGGTCTCGCTACGACGTTCCTTCACATAGGCCAGATGGGTCTTGTACGGCTCAACGTGGTTGGCGGCGGGCGGGTTGCTCTGGTCCTGTCCGGCAGGAAGACCGCAGCGCGGGCAGTCCCAGGTCTCGGGAACGGCGAGACCGGGCTCCTGGGCAAAACTGGGACGCGTCTGGTGACCGTTGGTGCACCAGTAAGAGATATGGACGCGAGGTGCGGCGTCGCCGCGCTCGGCCTCGCCCATGGGTCCGGCGCCGACTCGGCTGCCCCGGATCGCGTTGCCACTTGCCACGATGTTGCTCCTTGGAGTTCAGGTCGGCCCGGCGACGCAAACGGGCGCGGGGCTAGCTGGAGAAGCGCTGCAGGAGATTGAGGCCGACGATGCAGGCTCCCCACACCAGGCCCAGCGCAACGGTGAACCGGTCGAGGTTGCGCTCGGCGACCGAGGACCCGCTCATCGTGGTGGACATGCCTCCGCCGAACATGTCGGAGAGTCCACCGCCCTTACCCTTGTGCAGGAGAACCAACAAGGTCAGCAACAGCCCACTCAGCACCAGGACCACATTCAGCCCGATCTTCACGGCATCCACGGAGTTAGACCCAATCTTGTTCGGCGTCAGTCGGTCGCACCAAGCACGGCCAAGGACAAAGACTACCTGACCGCCCTCGCTGGCTGGCCCCGACATACGTCGGATGGCGTCTCACCCCGGCCAAGGCGGGTGTGTGCTCAGGTGGCGGTGATGTGATCCCGGTATCGGCAGATCGACACGAACTCGTCTGCGACGATCGACGCGCCGCCCACCAGCGCTCCATCCACATCGGTCTGGGCCATGATCTCGGCCACGTTCGTAGCCTTGACCGAACCGCCATAGAGGATGCGTATGCCGTCCGCGGTGTCGCCGGTGTACAGCTCGGCCACTCGCGTGCGAATCGCCGAACAGACCTCCTGGGCGTCCGCGGGGGTTGCCACCTCACCTGTGCCGATGGCCCAGATCGGCTCGTAGGCGATGACGATGGAGCGCACCTGGGCGGTGGTCACGCCGTCAAGTGCCGCATCGATCTGCGCAAGTACGTGGTTGACGTGCTCGCCCTGCTTGCGAACCTCGAGACCCTCACCGCAGCACAGGATGGGTGTCAGACCGTGCCTGTATGCCGCCTTGACCTTGGCAGCCACCAGCGCGTCGTCCTCGGCGTGGTACTGCCGGCGCTCACTGTGGCCGACCAGGACATAGGCGCACCCGAGCTTGGACAGGAAGGCACCCGAGATCTCGCCCGTATAAGCGCCGGAGTCGTACACCGAGAGATCCTGCGCCCCGTGCCTGAGACGAAGCTTGTCACCCTCGATCAGCGTCTGGACGCTGCGCAGGTCGGTGAACGGGACCAGGACGGCGACCTCCACCGCGCTGTAGTCGTGCTTGGCGTCTCGAAGGGTCCAGTCGAGCTTCTGGACCAGGTGTGTCCCCTGGAGATGATCGAGGTTCATCTTCCAGTTGCCTGCCATGAGCACGGTGCGGTTGCTGGCTGTCACGGGTTCAGTCCTCCAGAACTGTGAGGCCGGGGAGCGACTTGCCCTCGACATACTCAAGGCTGGCACCGCCGCCGGTCGAAATGTGCCCGAACTGGTCGTCGGTGAAGCCGAACTGACGCACAGCAGCGGCCGAGTCGCCGCCGCCGATGACCGTCAGCGCACCGGTCCTCGTCACTGCGGCAACGGCCTGGGCGACTGCCATGTTGCCCTCCGCGAAGGCGGCGATCTCGAACACGCCCACCGGGCCGTTCCAGAACACTGTGCGTGCCCCGGCAATCATGGCCGCGAAGACCTTGCTCGTCTCGGGGCCGATGTCCATGCCTTCCATGTCGGGGGGGATCTGGTCGACCGAGACAACGGCGTGCTCGGCATCAGCGGAGAAGTCGGCCGCGACCACCACGTCGGTCGGCAGGACGATCTCCACGCCACTCTCCTTTGCGGCCCTGAGATATCCCTTCACCATGTCCAGGCGATCAGCGTCGAGGATGCTCTTGCCGACCTCGTATCCCTGAGCCGCCAGGAACGTGTAGCTCATGCCGCCGCCGATGAGCAACGTGTCAGCGATCTTGAGCAGGCTCTCGATCACGCCCAGCTTGTCGGCGACCTTGGCACCGCCCAGCACCACGACAAAGGGCCGTTCGGGTGACTCGGTGAGGCGCTTGAGAACCTCGACCTCCGCCTGGACGAGCCCACCCATGGCGTGCGGCAGCCGCTGCGCAACGTCATACACGCTGGCGTGCTTCCGATGGACGACGCCGAACCCGTCGCTGACGAAGGCATCGGCAAGAGAGGCAAGCTGGTCGGCAAAGGCTCCTCGCACGGCCTCATCCTTGGATGTCTCGCCGACGTTGAACCGCAAGTTCTCCAGAAGGGCAACCTGTCCGTCCGCCAGCCCGTCGACAACGGACCGGGCGGACTCCCCCACCGTGTCGGTAGCAAATGAGACCGTCTGGCCAAGCAGCTCCTCGAGCCGACGGGCGACGGGCGCAAGGGAGTACCTGGCCTCGGGTGCCCCTTTGGGCCTCCCGAGGTGTGCGCACACGACAACACGCGCGCCCGCCTCGGTCAGAGCCTTGATGGTCGGCAGGGAGGCCCTCACCCGACCGTCGTCCGTGATGGTGCCGTCGCCATCGAGATCCATGGGAACGTTGAGGTCGCTGCGGACCAGGACGCGCTTCCCGCGGATCTCACCCGCCGAGATCAGGTCGGCTGCGGTCTTGATCACGGGGTCAGAGCGTCTTGCCGACGTAGGTGATCAGGTCGACGAGGCGGCAGGAGTAGCCCCACTCGTTGTCGTACCAGCCGACGACCTTCGCCATGTTGCCGTTGACGTAGGTGAGACCGGAGTCGAAGATGCACGATGCCGGGTCCGTGACGATGTCGGTCGAGACGATGGGGTCCTCGGTGTAGGACAGGATTCCCTTGAACGCGCCCTCGGAGGCTGCCTTGATCGCGGCGTTGATCTCTTCCTTCGTGGCAGGTGTTTTCAGCTGGACGGTCAGGTCGGTCGCTGAGCCCGTCGGCAGAGGCACGCGCATGGCATAACCGTCGAGCTTGCCCTTGAGCTGCGGCATGACCAGGGCGATGGCCTTCGCTGCGCCGGTCGTGGTCGGGATCATGTTCAGGGCGGCCGCGCGAGCGCGCCGCAGGTCCTTGTGCGGGTAGTCAAGAACGTTCTGGTCATTGGTGTAGGCGTGGATGGTCGTCATCAGACCACGCTCGATGCCAAACGTGTCATCGATGACTTTGGCCATCGGCGCAAGGCAGTTCGTCGTGCACGAGGCGTTGGAGATGATGTTGTGCGCCGCCGGGTCGTAGTCCTTGTGGTTCACGCCCATGACGATGGTGATGTCCTCGCCCTTGGCCGGCGCCGAGATGATGACCTTCTTGGCGCCGGCCGTGATGTGTTTACCCGCGCTGGCGGCGTCGGTGAAGAAACCGGTCGACTCGATGACGACATCGGCGCCGACCTTGGCCCACGGCAAGCTGCCGGGGTCGCGCTCCGCGAACACGGGGAAGCTCTTCTTGCCCTCGACGGTGATCTCGCCATTGCCGGCGACGACGTCCTTACCGAGTCGTCCAAGGATGCTGTCGTACTTGAGCAGGTGCGCGAGCGTCTTCGTGTCCGTCAGGTCGTTGACGGCGACGATCTCGATATCGGCGCCGGAAGCCTGCACAGCGCGGTAGAAGTTGCGGCCGATGCGGCCAAAGCCATTGATGCCAACGCGAACAGTCATGTGTTCGAGCCTTCCTGATCAGGAGTGTCGGTGCGGCCTGACCGCACGCCGGAATACCTCAAATACGACCCTAGGGGATGTTGGCTCCTGGATGACAACGGGGCCTTCATGAATTCGACAGACAAGATCTCGACGATGAAGAGCAGACACTCACCGGAAGCGCTGACGGGCTACGCGTCGAGCATGTCCGCCGTGAGGTTGGCGTCGGTGCCGGCGACACCCAGGTCACTGGCGCGTTTGTCGGCCATAGCCAGCAGTCGTCGAATCCGGCCCGCGACGGCATCCTTGGTCATCTGCGGCTCGGCCAGCTGGCCGAGCTCCTCAAGGCTGGCCTCCTTGTGCTTGAGGCGCAGCATGCCAGCCTCACGCAGGTGGTCGGGAACGTCCTCGCACAAGATCTCCAGGGCGCGCTCGACCCGTGCGCCTGCCGCCACCGATGCGCGCGCAGAACGGCGAAGGTTGGCGTCGTCGAAGTTGGCCAGGCGGTTGGCGGTCGCCCGCACCTCGCGCCGCATCCGGCGTTCCTCCCAGGCCAGAACGGCGTCGTGGGCCCCGAGCCTGGTCAACATCGCGCCAATCGCGTCGCCATCGCGGATGACCACGCGGTCGACGCCACGCACCTCGCGCGCCTTGGTCTGAATTCCCAGACGCCGCGCGGCGCCGACCAGCGCGAGTGCGGCCTCAGGGCCGGGACAGGTGATCTCGAGGGCGGATGAGCGGCCCGGCTCGGTCAAGGAGCCGTGTGCGAGAAACGCGCCCCGCCACGCGGACTCAGCGTCGCAGACCGAACCGCTGACCACCCGGGGAGGCAGGCCACGCACGGGACGGCCGCGGGCATCGATCAGCCCGGTCTGACGGGCGAGCGCCTCCCCGTCCTGGACGACCCGAACAACGTAGCGGCTGCCACGACGAAGTCCGCCGGCAGCCAGCACCAGGATCCCGCTGCCATGGCCGTAGACGTCCGCGATGTCCTTACGCAGTCTGCGCGCGGCTGAGGCGGTATCCAGCTCGGCCTCGACAACGATCCGCCCGCCAACGATGTGCAGCCCCCCGGCAAACCTCAGCGTCGCCGACACCTCGGCCTTGCGACAACAGGGCTTGGTCACAGTGAGCCGGCTCAGCTCGGCCTTGACCATTGCCGTCATCGCCATGCGGGCCATCTTGTCACTCGTCTCCGGTTCGAGGGGTCAGTCGCCTGGGGCGAAGCCCCCAACAGCTTCTTCGACCCAGCGACGGGCGTTCCCGCATCTTCCACTTGTCCGTGCTGGTCGTTCGAGCACGCCACTGATGACCGCACGCCAATGCCTGAAGCGATGGTATGCCCTCGACACTGCTGGATCCGTCGCGGGACCACCCTCCCCTCGTTCATCACCTCGGCTGCCCCTGGGTGACGAGGTGTACCCACGGCAAGGAAGAGCCGTCGGTCGGTCAGCCCATGATGTCGCGGTAGGCGGCGGCCAGGCGCAACGAGTCATGGTGGCCTTCCTGGCCTTGGGCTCCCACATGGGCAACGACCAGCTCTGCGCCCATGCGCCCGGCAGAACGCCGCAGCAACGGCTCGTCGCCGACGATCCCGGGGTCGGCCAGCACAACGTCCAGGTGCAGATCGGGAGCATGAAGAGCGAGCGCCTCAAGGTGGTTCTCGGCCGAAAATCCCTCGGTCTCTCCCGTGGCCATCACGAGGTTCAGCGTCAGGATGCGTCTGGCCGGCGTATCGATGAGCGAGTCACGGATTCCCGGGACCAGTAGATGCGGCATCACCGACGTGAACCAGGAACCAGGCCCCAGGATCACCCAGTCCGCCTCCCGGATGGCAGCCACTGCCTCCTCACAAGCTGGAGGCTTCTCGGGGTTGAGCCGCACCGAAAGGACCCGGCCGGTGGTCGTGGCCACCTCCAGCTGGCCGCGAACCGTCGTGATCTCGAGCGGTTGACCTGGGTCTGCGCCCATGACGCTGGCCTCGATGTTGAGCGGCACGGCAGCCATCGGGAGCACCCTGCCCTGGGCGTTGAGCAACCGACCAACCAGATCCAGACCTCCGACCGTGTCCCCGAGCAGGTCCCACAGCGAGACGATCAGGAGGTTGCCGACGGCGTGCCCACCAAGCTGCCCCTCACCGGCGAAGCGGTGCTGGAGCACGTCACGCCACTGGTGACCCCAGGCCGTGTCATCACAGAGCGCGGCCAGCGCCATCCGCAGGTCTCCCGGTGGGAGAACGTTGAACTCCTCGCGCAGCCGTCCACTGGAGCCGCCATCGTCGGCGACTGTCACCACGGCGGTGATCCGGTCGGTGACCAGCCGAAGAGCCGAAAGTGAAGCCGCCAGGCCGTGCCCGCCCCCCAGGGCAACAACGGCAGGCCGCGTCACTCACGCCCCAGATCGCGGTGCACAAGGAACGTAGCGACATCCTCGCCGTTGAGCCTGGACGCGAGCGCTTCGGCGACAGCCACAGAGCGATGCTTTCCACCCGTACAACCCACCGCCAGGGTGACGTAGCGCCGACCCTCGCGCTTGTATCCGGCGATAACCGGCGCCATGAGGTCAACGACCCGTTCGACGAACTCGTTGGCGCCAAGACTCCTCAAGACGTATCGGGATACGTCAGGGTCTGTGCCGTTCTTGGCGCGCAGCTCAGGGATCCAGAACGGGTTGGGCAGGAAACGCATGTCGAAGACCAGGTCGGCATCCAACGGGACGCCGTACTTGAAACCGAAGGACATGACCGCGAGGCGCAGAGGGGGGCCACCCGAACCCGCGAAGATCTGGGACACCTTTGCTGAGAGCTGGTGCACATTCAGACCGGAGGTGTCGATCAGCACGTCGGCCTCGGAGCGCAGATCCGCCAGCAGTTCTCGTTCGTGGATGATGCCGTCGAGCATCCGACCTTGACCTTGCAGCGGGTGCGGACGGCGAACGCTCTCGAACCGTCGGACCAAGGCCTCGTCATTAGCGTCGACGAAGATCAACCGCGGTGCCCAGCCCATCTCCCGCAGTGACTGCAGCGCGTCACGGAAGGCAGTAAAGAAGGTGCCGCTGCGGACATCGACGACGGCGACGAGCTTCCTGACGCCGACATCCGTCTGTTCGGCCGCCAACCTGGCCAAGGCCAACATCATCTGAGGCGGGAGGTTGTCGACGACGTACCAGCCCAGATCCTCCAGAACGTTTGCCGCGGTACTGCGACCTGCACCGCTCATCCCGGTGAGGATGACGAGCTCGGTCGCCGCCAAGGCTCCGGCCGGTCCCGAGCCGCTTCCAGATGCTGGGGGCTCAGGTTCGGACTCGGGGGATGCGGGCGTCATCGCTGTCCTCGCTTCGCGTCGGCGTTCAGTGTCACGTGAGCATCTCACCGGTCGTCACGTTGACGGAGGAGGCGGGCTGGGTCGCCAGGTCATTCAGCCTCAGGTGAATAGTTGCACCGAGGGCAGCGCCGATGCCGGGAACCTCTCGAATCTCCTCGACCGTGGCGGCCCTCATCCTCTTGACCGAGCCAAAATGCCGCAGCAAAGCCTTGCGCCGGGCATCGCCCAGACCTGGAATGTCATCCAAAGCGCTCGTGGTCATGGCCTTTGACCGGCGCTGACGGTGGAATGTGATGGCGAACCTGTGCGCCTCATCCCTCACTCGTTGCAAGAGATAGAGGCCCTCGCTGGTGCGCGGAAGGATCATCGGAAACTCCTGACCCGGCAGCCAGACCTCTTCGAGGCGTTTGGCCAGGCCAGCCAGGGCGACGTCATCGATCCCGAGCTCTGCCAGCGCCGACCGGGCGGCGTTCACCTGGGGTAGCCCACCGTCGACCACCACCAGGTTGGGCGGATAGGCGAATCGTCGCGGTCTGCCCGTGTCTGGGTCGATCCGGCTGGGGCCCAACCTGTCGCCACTCCCACCCCCGTCCAAAGCGTCGACAGCCGCCTCGAGCGCCATCCCCTCGATGTCGCTGGCTTCAGCCCTGTCCTCCAGATAGCGCTTGAACCGACGGGTCAGCACCTCATGCATGGCCGCGGTGTCGTCAATCTGCGGGTTTGCCCCCCCCGGCTCGCCCACAGCTCCCTTGACGATGAACCTGCGGTACTCGCCCTTTCGTGGCAGACCATCCTCGAACACCACCATCGACGCCACCACGTTGGTGCCCTGCACGTGACTGACGTCGAAGCACTCGATCCGCAGCGGTGCGCTTCGCAGGTCGAGCCCGTCCTGGAGCTCCTGAAGCGCGAGGCCGCGTGTCGTCAGGTCGCCTGCCCGCGACACCTTGTGGCGAACGAGTGCCTGGTCCGCGTTGCGTTTGACCGTCTCCATGAGCGCACGCTTGTCGCCACGTTGCGGGACCCGCAGGTCGACCTGAGCCCCACGAAGCCTGGTGAGCCACTGCCGCATCGGCGCCGGATCCGGCGGCAGGACAGGGACCAGGACCTCATGTGGAACCCCCTCAGGTGACTCACCGCCATAGACCTGCTGGAGCAGGTGCTCGACCAAGGACGACGCATCCACTGTTTCTTCAGCACCCCGCTCGACCACCCAGCCACGTTGACCTCGAACCCGTCCGCCGCGTACATGGAAGACCTGGACCGCCGCCTCGAGCTCGTCCTCCGCGAGCGCGAACACATCGGCATCAGTCGCATCGGCTAGAACCACGGCTGACTTCTCCAGCGCCCTCGTCAGCGCCCCGATGTCGTCGCGCAACCGGGCAGCCTGCTCGTAGTCGAGCTCGGCGGCAGCGGCCTTCATCCGCGCCTCGAGCCGCTGCACGAACTTGCCCGTGTTACCTGCCATGAAGTCACAGAAGTCCTCAGCAATGGCCCGGTGCTCCTCGACGCTGACCCGGTCGACACAGGGGGCGGAGCACTTGTCGATGTAGCCGAGCAGACACGGCCGCCCGACCTGGCCCGCACGCCTGAAGACGCCGCTGCTGCAGGTGCGCATCGGGAAGACACGCAACAGCTGGTCGAGCGTCTCGCGGATCGCCCAGGCGTGTGCATAGGGGCCGAAGTATCGCGTCCCCTTTCGCTTCGCCCCCCGCATCACCTGAGCGCGCGGAAACTGCTCACCCATCGTGACGGCGAGGTAGGGGTAGGACTTGTCGTCGCGGTACTTGACGTTGAAGCGAGGGTCGAACTCCTTGATCCAGGAGTACTCCAGCTGCAGCGCCTCGACCTCGTTGGCCACGACCGTCCACTCGACGCTCGCGCCCGTTGTGACCATCGACCGTGTTCGCGGGTGCAACGCCGAGAGATCCTGAAAGTAGGACGAGAGCCGGGGGCGCAACGAGTTGGCCTTGCCGACGTAGATGACCCGACCATCGGCATCACGAAACCGGTAGACACCCGGGTCGAGAGGGATCTCACCCGGTCCGGGTCGGTATGACGACGGGTCGCTCACAACCTCACTCTATGAGGCGGCCAGGACAGTGGCGGGGTCAGCGCAGCCCACGAACGAACCCACCCGCTGCTCGCACGTCGTTGACCCTCGACTCCCATGTCATTCCCACACCAAGCAACACTCCGCCGACCAGGAACAACAGGCTCCATCGCGGGATGAAGGCGGCGACCGGCCAGATGTTGCGAAGCGCCAGCAGCCCGGTCGCAACGACCCCGGTGGCGAAAGGCGCAGCAAGCCTGACCTGGACACCCAGAGCCACCAAGGTCACCGAGGCGAAGGCTACGAGCAGCCCACGCCACGAGATGGGCTCGCCGAGGGCCAGCCACAGTGATGGAGTCAGGGCAAGCAGCATTCCCGGCCCGAGACAACGCCATGTTGACTCCCGGGGATCGCGTCGAAGCCGTCGAACCCCGTAGAACAGCAATGCCACCGCTGCAGGGACCGTGTACCACTCGACTGTTTGAACGTTGTTGTCCGCCAGGCGGATCCACGAAGCGAACGTGAGAAGGACACCGCTGACCCACCCGGCCGGTCTCCGGTCCTCAGACAGATACGCGGTGATGCCGGCTGCAACGCCCAGCACCGTGAGCTCGAGAGCCCGATGCGAAGGCGAGCCTTCCGCCATGGCCAGCCCGGCCACCGCCCAGGTCACCGACAACCCCTCGCCAACCGTCCGTTCAAGGGCCGACCTGTGAAGAGTCTGCGACGCCAGCAGACCCAGCGACCCGATGAGCACGATCACCAGACCGTGGAATGGCCTCGGCACTCCGGCAAACGTCAACCACTGCGCGACACTAAAGAGGGCGAATAGGCCTGCCACGGTGAGGAACCCGGCGCGAACCCTCTCCCGATGGTCGGTCACCGCCCAGACAAGACAGGTAAGTGCCAGCAGGGTCCAACCCAGCGCGTCGGCCAGCCCGTCGTAGTAGGCACAGACGCGCATGATCGCCAGCAGTGCCAGCCCGAGGACGAGGAGCGCGTCGTGACGCCATATCCGTGCGCCCCACAACAGCAGCAGGGCCACGACGACAAGCACTAACATCGAGACCCAGAACCCGGCGCCGTACAGAATCGGCAAGATCCCGAGAGTCGCCACAAGAACCCCTCCGGCGTGGTGGCGACCAAGCGAAATGCGACGGCGCTCGATGGTGATCAGGGGTAACAGACTCAGGCCGACCAACGCGGTCAGCGGCAGGAGCCACGGACCTACGTCACCGCTCAAGATGCCAAGTGGGAGGCCGCTAGGCCCCCGCCAGCTCCCCAGGAAGGCCAGGCTCATCCGCGTGCCCAGGGCGACGAACGTAGGCAGGAGTCCCATGACCGAGCTCAGGCCAAGGGCGGCAGCTACACCGCCGACCGCGAGCGACCAGCTGCTGGGCACCCGTGCAGAAGCCAGAGCTGCGGCAGCGTAACCGGCCAGCATCACCGAGGCTCCCACCACCCAGCCGTGGGACCAGCCGACCACCTCGAAGACCAGCAACACCGGCAGCAGGCACAGGCTGGCCGCTGCCCTGTGCCATGCGGCCGCGGTCAACCAGATCGACCAGAGCCCGGCCACGATCGCGACGGTCAGCGCCGGCCATGCCTGGACCAGCCTCCCGATGTCCCCGTCCCCATATTCGGCAGCGTCGTGTGTTCCGACCCCGACAGCGCCCAGCCAGAAGATGCCACCCAAGAAGGCAGTGCTCCACATCGCCACCGGGAGACCCAGGCGCCGCCCCGCGACGAACAGCACGGAGGACGCGACGGTAAGGCCCACCAAGGGGACGGCATACCCCTCAGTGGAGAATCTCAGGACACCTATGGCCGCACGTACCAGACCAAGGGCGACGGCCACGTCCAGGGTCCATAACCAGCCGTTTCGTCTCCGGACCACGAGCGCAGCCGCACAGGTCACCGCCGCGAGGGCGGTGCCAGCCAGGATCTCGTACTGCGCGGCCGACAAGTCAGCCAGGCTCGGCAGGCCGGCCCTGCGCCCCGCAGCCAGGTCGAGGACGAGCATTCCGCAGGCGATGGCGCTCATCGCCTCGGCGGTGGCCTGCAGGCCCCGCCCCAGTGCCAGCTGCGCGAGGAACCCGAAGCCGATGGTGAGCAAGATCAGGATGAGCGCCCGGATGGCAAGGGGCAGATCCATCCATGCGACAGCAATGAACACGGCACCAGCAGCCAACACGCACAGCGTGCCCAGGACCAGCAGGATCACGCCGACGGAACGGCCTGCAAACCAGGATCGGGCCGGCGCAACCACGGGATGGCCACGGCGCGGCGCTAGATCGGGTTGACCGCCGCGTGGGTATTGCTGATGCGGTTCTGACGGTCCTGGCGATCCCGGCGATGCTTGGGCCGCCGTCGCCGCCCGCATGCTGTCCACCAAAGAGTCGGCCCGACGCAGGGTCGTGACCAGCTCGGTCACTGTCTCTCCGATGAGATCGACTCCGCAGACAGGGCACCGCGACGGCCGCGGGGGCAGCGCCGACAGGCAGCTCGGACATCTGGTGGGGTCGAAGAAGGGGCCACCGGGCTATCATGGCCGCCAGTGAATCGTTTCGGGATGAGCTGGCCTGCTCAGGTTCCCGCGGCGTCGAAAGCGATTGATGCCAATGGTCCTGCTTTGTCATGTTTCTGCCTTGTAACGACCCGACAACACTTAGTCCTTAGCCCTCCACGATGAGGCTTCAGTGGGGCTATTGTTCAGCCACTCGCGGTATTCGCGGGGAGCCCGGGCAAGTACCCGGGCGATTCCTATTCCAGGAGGAACCGTGCATTCTTTCACCAAGTTCGGCATCCCCGTTGCGGCTGCCGCGCTGGTCCTGTCGGGTTGCGGCACCACCGGGGGTTCCTCTGGCACCGCAGCCGGGACCAAGAAGTGCGACCAGAAGATTGGCATGTTCGGCGCGCTGACCGGCCCGAACGCCAGTCTTGGCATCTACATCCAGAACGGCGTGAAGCTCGCGATCGAGCAGTACAACGCCAAGAACAGCTCATGCAAGGTCACGCTCGCCAACTTCGACTCACAAGGCGACCCGACCCAGGCCCCCGGCCTGGCCAAGACAGCCATCGACAACAAGAAAATCGTGGGTATCGTCGGCCCGGCCTTCTCGGGTGAGTCCAAGGCCGCCGACCCCCTCTTCAACGAGGCCGGCCTGGTCACGATCACCCCGTCGGCCACCAACCCCGCGCTGTCCACCAACGGCTGGAAGACGTTCTTCCGCAACATCGGCAACGATGCTACGCAGGGTCCCGCAGCGGCGAAGTACATCAAGGACACGGTCAAGTCGACGAAGACGTTTGTCATTGACGACGCGTCCGAGTACGGCAAGGGCCTGGCCGACATCGTCCGAACGACCCTTGGCGCGCAGGTCGTGGGAAACGACGAGATCCAGGCAAAGCAGACCGACTTCGGCCCGTCGGTCACCAAGGTCAAGGCCTCCAAGGCCGACACGCTGTTCTTTGGTGGTTACTCCCCCGAAGCCGCTCCCCTGGTCAAGCAACTGCGGGACGCCGGCTGGAAGGGCACCTTCGTCAGCGATGACGGTGTCAAGTCACAGGACTTCATCACCAACGGCCAGGCCGCAGCCGAGGGCTCGATCCTCACCTGCCCGTGCACCCCCCCGGATTCTGCGCCGGCGTTTGCCACGTCCTACCAGAAGGCCTACAGCGTCGCCCCCGGCACCTACTCCGGTGAAGGTTTCGACTCCGCACAGATCCTGCTCGACGGCATCGCGGCGGGCAAAGACCGCGCAAGCATGATCGACTTCGTCAAGTCGTACGACAAGAAGGGCGTGACAAAGCAGCTCAAGTTCGATGCCAAGGGTGAGCCCACCGAGATCCATGTCTATGCCTACAAGGTCGAAAGCGGCAAGTTCGCCACTGTCGGAGAGATCAAGTAGTCCCTTACGCTTGAGCTTCAGGAGGCGATCGGATCGCATCCGATCGCCTCCTGAGCCCCTCCGCTAGCAGGCTCCCATCGCAGGACCGGCCCGAGGAGGCCCTGGATGCAGTACCTGATCGACAACTTCTTCTCCTTAACGGTGACCGGCATAACCCTCGGAGCCGTGTATGCGTTGGTCGCCCTCGGGTACACCCTCGTCTATGGCGTGTTGCGGCTGATCAACTTCGCCCACTCCGAGGTGTTCATGTACGGCACCTTCACCGCGATGTGGTCGGTGATGCTGCTCGGCGGTCACTCGGGAGCGAGCATCCCGGGCGTCATCGGCTGGATCGTGGTCATGTTCCTCGTCGCCATGGTGACGTCCGGTCTGGTCGCCGTCGGCCTCGAGCGCGTCGCCTACCGGCCTTTGCGCAAGCACAACGCTCCCCCGCTGATCTCACTCATCTCTGCCATCGGCGCCTCGTTCGCGCTGTCTGAGCTGATGGGCCTTCGCGACAAGCTGGCCGCGTTCTTCGGCTTGGATGTCAGGCTCGCCCGTTACGTTGGCCAAGCGCGTAACAACGCAGCCCTGCCCGAGATTCTGACACCCCAGCCGGTGTTCACCATTGTGGACTACCAGGTCACCAACGTCGACATCCTGGTCGTCGTGGGTGCCATCCTGATGATGATCGTCCTCGACCAGTTCGTGAGACGTTCGCGCCTGGGTCGCGGGATCCGCGCTGTTGCGCAGGATCCAGAGGCAGCTGCGCTGATGGGCGTCAACCGTGACCGGGTCATCCAGGTGACCTTTCTGGTGGGAGGCGTCATGGCTGGGGCAGCCGCGGTCTTCTACCTGTTGCGCATCGGCATCACCCGCTACGACACCGGCTTCCTGCTGGGAGTCAAGGCCTTCACCGCCGCAGTTCTCGGTGGCATCGGCAACCTCCGCGGCGCACTGCTCGGTGGCTTTGTCCTCGGCCTGGCGGAGAACTACGGCTCAGCGCTCATCGGCACCCAGTGGAAAGACGTGGTGGCATTCCTCCTGCTGGTCGTCATCTTGATGTTCAGGCCCACAGGTCTGCTCGGCGAGTCGCTGGGGAGGTCACGCGCATGAGCGTGTTCTCTGGTATCAGTGAGCGAGTCTCTGGCACCATCGCCCGAGCCAAAGAGCTGCCCAAACCGGCGAAGATTGCTCTTTGGGCCCTCTTCGTGGTGTTCCTCTTCGCTTTGCCAGTTTTGAACATCCCCATCATCACCACCCCCGACTCCGATTTCGGTGGCGTGTTGTTCACCGTGACCACCTATGTCCTCGTGGCGCTGGGCCTCAACATCGTCGTGGGCTACGCCGGGCTGCTCGACCTCGGATACGTCGGCTTCTATGCCGTAGGCGCATATACGGTGGGCGTTCTCGGGTCTGAACACGCCCACGTCCCCTGGCTTCTGGCCGTTCCGGTAGCCGTCGTGGCGGCTCTCATCTCAGGCCTCATCCTCGGAGCGCCGACGTTGCGCGTTCGCGGCGACTACCTGGCGATCGTCACCCTTGGCTTCGGCGAGATCGTCCGCCTGACCGCAGTCAACTCCGGGTGGCTCGGAGCTGCCGCAGGCATCACTGAGGTGCCACGGCCGCCCAGCGTGTCCGTTTTCTCCGTGCCGCACCTGGACTGGTCGAGTGGCGCACCGATAGTCGATCTGAGCAATACAACGACCTTCCTCAAGTTCGGCATCAGCGACCAGATCCCCTATTACTGGCTCGGCCTCATGGTGATCTTCGTCGTCATCTTCTTCGACAAGAGGATCAAGGACAGCAGGGTGGGCCGGGCCTGGGAGGCCACCCGCGAGGACGAGGACGCCGCCGAGCTGATGGGCGTGCCGACCTTCAAGTTCAAGCTTCTGGCCTTCGCCATGGGTGCCTTCATCGGTGGCCTTTCTGGCGCGCTTTTCGCCGGGAAGCAGGGCTTCATCTCCCCCGACAGCTTTCCGCTGTTGCTGTCCATACTGTTTATCTCGGCCGTGGTCATCGGTGGTGCGGGCAACAGACGGGGGGTCATCCTGGGAGCGATCGTCGTGGCCTACTTCCCGGAGCGCTTCCGCGAGTTCCAGGAGTGGCGGGTGCTGGTCTTCGGTCTGGCCCTGATGCTGTTGGCCATCTTCCGGCCGCAGGGTCTTCTCCCTCCACGACGCACCGTTCGCGCCAAACAGGCCGACGAGAAGCTCGAAGCACTCGAAGAGGGGACTGCTGGCGATGCCTGACACCACCGACAGGAAGACTGCAGAAGCCAGCCCGACCCAAGGTGCGCCAACCCGGATCCTTGAGGTCGACAACGTAACCTTGCGCTTCGGCGGAGTCGTTGCCCTCGACGAGGTCAGCTTCCACATCAACGAGGGCGAGATCCTCGGTCTGATCGGCCCCAACGGCGCCGGTAAGACCACGTGCTTCAACGTCATGACCGGCGTGTACCAGGCCACCTCTGGCGTGGTCCGTTTCCAGGGAAGTCCACTGGGCAAGCGCAAGAAGTTCAAGATCACCCAGCTCGGCATCGCTCGCACCTTCCAGAACATCCGGCTCTTTTCCAACATGACCGCCCTCGAGAACGTCATGGTGGGTTCGGATGCGCATCACAGCTCTGGGGTCCTCTCAGCGATGTTCGGCCTGCCCCTGCACCGTCACGAGGAGTCCGACGGACGAGACAGGGCCCACGAGCTGCTCGACTTCATGGGGCTCGGCACGAAGGCCAACGAGCTCGCACGCAACCTGCCGTATGGCGACCAGCGTCGCCTGGAGATTGCGCGTGCCCTTGCCACCGGCCCGAAGCTCTTGTGCCTTGACGAGCCAGCGGCAGGCTTCAACCCTGCCGAGAAGGCCAAGCTGATGGACCTGATCCGCAAGATCCGCGACCAGGGCTACACCGTCCTGCTGATCGAGCACGACATGAAGCTGGTGATGGGCGTGACCGACCGGGTCGTCGTCCTGGAGTTCGGTCGCAAGATCGCCGAGGGACTGCCAGCCGAGGTCCGTGAGAACCCGGCAGTGATCGCCGCCTACCTGGGAGTCGACGAAGATGCTTCTTGAGGTCAACGGCCTGTGCGTGAACTACGGACGGATCGAGGCCATCCGCGACATCAGCTTCTCCGTCGACGAGGGCGAGATCGTGACTCTGATCGGCGCCAACGGTGCCGGCAAGACCACCACCCTGAAAACCATCTCGGGCCTGCGGCCGGTCAGGGCCGGGACCGTGATTTTCCAGGGCAAGGACATCACGCACATCCCCGCCCATGAGCGCCCGGCCCTTGGCATCTCCCAGTCACCCGAGGGGCGCGGTGTCTTTCCCGGGATGACGGTGAAGGAGAACCTCGACATGGGCACCTATTCCAGGGCCGACCGAAAGTCGTCGGCCGTGGCCGAGGATCGCGAGCGTGTCTACACCCTGTTTCCCAGGCTCAAAGAGCGCGTCGACCAGGTGGTTGGCTCGATGTCCGGGGGCGAGCAGCAGATGTTGGCAATGGGACGAGCCTTGATGGCGCGCCCCAAGCTACTGCTGCTAGACGAGCCTTCGATGGGCCTGGCGCCAAAGCTGATTCAGCAGATCTTCGACATCGTCACCGAGATCAATGGCCAGGGGACCACCGTCCTGTTGGTCGAGCAGAATGCCTCTCAGGCGCTCAAGCGCGCCCACCGCGGCTATGTCTTGGAGACCGGAGAGATCGTCAAGGAGGGCAGCGGGGCGGATCTCGCGGCAGACCCCGCCGTCAAAGCGGCGTATCTCGGCGGCGACGTCTGAGCAGCTGAACAGCAGGATCCGACCACGCTCAGGTCAGCTCTTCGACCTGGGCGCACCCGTCGTCTTCTTCACGGCCGTCTTCTTCACGGCCGTCTTCTTTGCGACGCTCGGCGTCACGGTTTTCCGTGACACGACCTTGATGGCGCCAGCTTGGGCTGCTGCGGCCGCCCTGGTCGGGCTGATGCCCGTAGGGCGATCAGGGGTCCGGGCGCTCCTGGCCAGGACCGGCGCCAGGAACCGCCCGGTGTGGCTCTCCTCGACCAGCGCGACCTGCTCGGTAGTGCCTTCGGCGATCAACCGACCACCGCCGTTGCCGCCTTCGGGACCCAGGTCCACGATCCAGTCGGCGCTCTTGATGACGTCAAGATTGTGCTCGATGACGATGACCGTGTTGCCCTTGTCCACCAGGCCCTGCAGCAC
>JBBRZV010000035.1:0-30999 GCA_038236365.1 Actinomycetales bacterium
CGTCGGCCTTCTCGATGCCGCCGATGCGGTGCTCCAGGCCCGGGGTGCCAGGGAGAGTCCAGGGGCGAGCGAGTGTCTCGGGGTCACGCAGGTACGGGTGGAACGCCGGATCGCCATTGGCATCAACGTCATTGGGCTCGGTGGTGAACTCAATGTCGATCTTCGGAAGCTTGGCGACATCTGGGATGAGCCACGGCTCGGAGCCGTTGGCGAGGTAGCCGTCGGAGAGCACGAACACCGGGGTCCGGTAGGTCGTGGCCATCTCGACCGCTTCGAAGGCGGCGTTGAAGCAGTCGCCGGGGGACTGGGGGGCGATGATCGCGCAGGGGGACTCGCCGTTGCGCCCGTACATCGCCTGCAGGAGGTCGGACTGCTCGGTCTTGGTCGGCAGCCCGGTCGAGGGTCCGCCTCGCTGGACATCGACGATCACCAGGGGCAGCTCCATCATCACCGCGAGGCCGATGGCCTCGGACTTGAGGGCAACACCGGGACCCGAGGTGGCAGTGACACCGAGGGCGCCTCCATAGGAGGCTCCGATTGCGGTGCCCACACCGGCGATCTCGTCCTCGACCTGCATCGTGATGACGCCAAAACGCTTGAGCTTGGCAAGCACGTGCAGGATGTCCGTGGCCGGGGTGATCGGGTAAGCCCCGAGGGCCAGCGGGAGTCCGCTGCGGTGTGCCGCAGCCACCAGGCCGTAGGCGAGGGCCGTATTGCCGACGATGTTGCGGTAGGCGCCGCCGGGCATCGTGGCCGGAGCGATCTCGTAGGTGACGGCGAAGTCCTCAGTGGTCTCGCCGTAGTTGAAGCCTGCGTGCAGGGCAGCGAGGTTGGCCTCGAGGATGTCGGGCTTGGACCCGAACTTGTTCTTCAGGAACTGCTCGGTTCCGTCGGTCGGGCGGGTGTACAGCCACGACAGGAGACCGAGGGCGAACATGTTCTTGGCCCGCTCCTTCTCCTTGCGGGAGAGCGCGAAGTCCGCGAGTGCGTCGACCGTGATCGAGGTAAGGCCGAGCCCGTGCACGTGGTAGCTCTCGAGGCTGCCATCCTCGACCGGAGACACGTCGTAGCCGACCTTGGCCAGGTTGCGCTTGGTGAACTCGTCGGTGTTGACGATGATCGTCGCGCCGCGCGGCAGGTCGCCCAGGTTGGCCTTCAGCGCTGCCGGGTTCATCGCCACCAGCACGTCAGGCGCATCGCCAGGGGTCAGGACGATGTGGTCGGCGAAGTGCAGCTGGAAGCTGGAGACGCCGAGGATCGTTCCCGCGGGCGCCCGGATCTCCGCCGGATAGTTGGGCAGTGTGGAAAGGTCGTTGCCCAGCGCCGCCGTCTCGGAGGTGAAGCGGTCGCCGGTGAGCTGCATGCCATCACCCGAGTCCCCGGCGAATCGAATGACGACACTGTCAAGACTCTGAACTCGCTTGCTACTCATGCGTGCGTTCTCACCAGACTTCTCGGGATGTCCCAATGCGTCCCTATCGCGATGGGGCTGGCGTTTATGCTACCTCGCGCTCAGATGGTGGACTTCCACGTCCGCGATCTGGACCTCGGAGGGAACCTCTTCGGGGCGCGGACCGTTCCATCGACGGCGCCGAATCCATAGCACCATCATCCACAGCAGGGCTGCGCTGAGCACGGTGGACAGAAGTACGGCGGCGGCGGTCTCCAGGAGGCCGCTGATCGGTGCCCTCGAGACGAGGGCGGCCCGGGTGTGAGCCTGCCCGCCCCCAATGACCCAGGTGAAGCTCCGCGTCGCATCTGGCAGGCCCTCACGTCGCACCAGGACTTTGACCTGGACCGGCCCAGAGTCCACAAGTCGGGTCGCAAGCGACCACTTGCCGTTGCTCAGCTGTTCGGCTCTTTGGAGCTCCCCGCGCCCCGAAGGACCGAGGATCGCGACCTGGACCTCGCTGACCGGTGCAAGAGCGGGTCGGCGAGTGTCGAAGACCCCGACCAAGACGACACCGGGGCCCGGGGCGTTGGGGCTGATCGACAGCTCTTCCTGCAGGTCGCGGACCGCTCCGTCCACGATCGTGCTGGCTGCCGATGTGGTGTCCTGAACCAGCTGCGGCTCCATCGCAGGCTGGGCGCTGGTGAGCACTCCGGCCAGGGCCAGGATCCCGATGGCGGTGACTGCCTCGGCCATCACGGCGTGACGGGGAGTGCCGCTGGGTACGCGACGGTGCAGGCGCCATGTTGCGGACAGCGCAAGGGCGCCCGCGACGCCGGCGAGCAATACCTTGGCCAGGAGTGTCCGGCCATAGATGGTGAACAACGCCGCGTCGACCGAGCCGATGACCTTGCTACTCAGGTACACCCCTGTCACCACGAGGACCGCGACGCATACGGCGGCGAAAGGGCCGAACCCTCTCATCACGCCCCGGGCGAAGTCACGGCTTGGCACACTGTCGTGGCGATTCATGACCAGGACCAAAGCGAGGACGACCACGCACCCGGCCCAGGTGGCGGCTGCGCCAAGGTGCGCAGCTGAGGCGATGACCCGGGTGATGCTGGGGGCGGCCGTGGTCCCCGAGTGTCCCAGCAGGGCGGTTCCGCCACAGGCGAGGGCCGCGCCGGCTGCCAGAAGAAGTCGGCCGGCTCCTGCGGGCAGGGCTCTCGCGCGCCTCGTTGCTGAGACAGCCAACAGCAAGAGGCCCGCCTCACGCAGCCCCCATCGCGCGCCGTACGAGCTCCACAACAGCGCCACCACACCTGTCCCGCTGGTCGTGATCTGGCTGACCAGCAGGATGACCGCGGCCGCAGCCCCGGTAAGGGCCCCCCCCACCGACAGCCTTTGTGCCCGGAGCTCAGCGCGGCCGATGTCGGAACCTGCTGTGCGACCCAGCAGGCGGATGGCCAGCGCGCCGCCCAGGGCTCCCGACAGACCCAGCAGCAAGAGCCAGCGCAGTCCCGCTTCCAGCGGGGATGGTGAGGGCTCGTCCAGGCCACCTGCTGTCACGGTTTGGCCCACTCCAAAGACCAGCACCCCACTGGTGGAGTGGAGGTCGTCGCTCGAGAGGGTCTCCCAGGACACGCGGTAGGAGCCGTGGGTCAGGTTGGTCAGGATCGCCACCACCGCGACCGGCGTCTCGGTGTCAGTCGTGCCGCCTTGCCTTACCAGCTTCAGCCCGGTGGGCATGATGTGTCGGCCGCCCCCATCAACGACGTCGATCTTGGTCGCTCCAAGGACCACCGACTCACTGAAGTCGAGGCGCAGTGCTGTCGGTGACGCGGCCAGTACCTGCCCGTCCGCAGGGTTGCTTGCCGCCAGGAACGCGTGGGCCTGCGCCGTCGGCGCGGGACCGGCCAGAGCCGCCCCCACAACCGCGACGAGCACCAGCGCCAGCCGTGGTAACAGCCGCCCGTGGCCGGCGGCATCCCGAGGGCGCCGCCCGCCAGGGAATGCGTTCATAGGACCGGTACGTGCCGCAGGTGCAGGGCGCCGGCGTCGATCGATACCTTTTCGTTGGGCTTCAGTGCACCTTTCGTGTTCTGGTACACCAAGTAATAGGTCTGACCGGCCCTCAGGGTGTGGCCCTGCTTCATCAGCGAGACACGATTCGTGCTGAGGGCGCGTGCTTCGCTGCGCAGCACCGGGGGGTGCGCGCCATCCAGCTGGAATCGGCTGGCTTTCTCCGGGTCGAGCACGACGTAGCTCACCGTGATCAGCCCGCCGTCCGCGACCACCGCCACCCGTGAGAACCGAACCCCCATAGCCTTCTCCATCGCCGCGTTCTGCGGAACGGTCGGGCTCGCCTGGGCCCGGGACTGTGCGACGTTGGCGGTGATGAGCGCCACGAGGATGGCCAGGACGGCGATGACCACCCACCTGGCGGGTGTTCGGGTCACTCGTTCGGGTCGATCGAGGGTGAGCTGAGCCTGAGACATGGTGGATCGTCCTCCCTGATGGCTCCCGGGGTCGCTCAGGGGGGCGCGACCCCGGGAGGGTTTTGTGGGCCGCCTTACGGCAGCGTGTATCGGGTTGAGCTGAACGAGTCGAAGTACGCCGCTCCAGCCACAGGGTTCGTCACCCCGGCCGTCAGGCCGAGCAGCGCAGTCTCCACCAGCAACGTGCTGCTGTTGCTGTTTCGGGTCAGCGTGCCGATGGGCGTGCCATCGAGCTCAGTGAGCTGGAGCTGCAGTGATCCAGCGGTGGCAGCCGTCCAGTCGACGCGGATGGTGTGAGGTCCGACCGGCAGATCTATCCAGGCTGGGACTGTCGAGCCCGACATGAGGGTCCCGATCTGGTTGACCCCGGCTGCGGTCCGGCGGAACTGCACCGCGAACACCTGTGTAGGCGCGATACCTCCGGTACGCGCCTCGAAGAGCGTGAGCACGGCCGTGCCTGCGTTCAGGGTGTTGGCGTTGAAGGCGAACGACGCGTGGTAGTTCGTCTCAGCGGTTGGCGAGTTGTCCGTCACGAAGCGGGTCCTGTTGCCCCCGCCACCAGCCTCAGCCACCTGCAGGCCTCGGTTCGTCCCGCCGAACGGGATGCCAGCAGCCAGCGTGGCCGTTGGCCCGCCGGTGCTGTTGGTCCACCCGAGCGATCCGGTGGTGACGTTGAAACCGCTGGCGAAGATGGTGTTCGGGCGGACCGTGACGGTGGTGTTCACCGCGTTGCTCCAGTTGCCGGCCATGTCCTTGACCCTCAGGTTGAACCGCTGTGGTCCCGAGGGGAGTCCGGCAAGCGGCACCGTTGCCACGATGTTTCCACCCACGATGGCGAAGGGCACGCTGGTGCCTTTGCCGACGCCCGGGTCGGTGGCGCCGAGCCATATCTCGGCCAAGCCGATGGTTGGCTCACTGACCGGGGCGCTCAGCGTCACCGCGCCGGTGGTCTGGCTCTGGCTGCCGACCACCGCTCCCAGAACAGGAGCGATCTTGTCAACGACGAGGTTCATCGTGTAGATGGGACCCCAGTTGCCGGCCGCGTCCTGGCCTCGGACGGACACGTGGTGCGTGCCGTTGCTGAGCGACCTGATCTGAGAGATGGGGATCAGCCCGTAGACGCCTTCGCTGATGCTGTTCATGGATCCGTCCACGGCGGCCAGCTGGAAGCCGGTTCCGTTGGCACCAACGGTGTCGAGGAAGCCCTCGGCGTCGGTCACCGGGTTCTGCAACGTGCCAGAGTTGACGTCGGTGATGGTGGCCGAGACCACCAGGTAGCCGGGGTGGGCAAGCGATGTCAGAACACCGTTGCTCGGGTTCGGTTTGACATCGGCACCGTCGACGCCCGGGCCGGTCTTGTCCACGGGCAGGGGGATGTCCAGTGTCGGGCCCCACAGACCGAGGGAGTCATGACTGTGCACGAAGACGTGGTGCATGCCCTCGGGGAGAGCTGCCACGGTCGTGGCTGGGATGACCGGGTCCAGGGAAACGACACTGGCCACGCGGTTGGGCGTGATCGGCGTGCCGGACCCGTCGGCGGTGACGGTGTCGATGAAGTACTCGGCGGTGTCGATGTTCATTCCGGCAGTCCTCTCGTCCCCGGTTGCCGAGATGGCGACGTCCAGGGTGCCGTTTGCCGGGCTGGGGGTGGCGCTGCCGTTGGTGGTCAGCGGACCCGTCTTGGGCAGGTTGAAGATCACCCCTCCGACCACGCCCCAGTTGCCGACGCTGTCGTGCGCGCGGACGAACACTGTGTGCTTGCCGGCAGCCAGAGCGGCCAGGGTCGTCTGGGGGATCGTGCCCGTCGCAGCGACGTCAATGGCGGGGGCAAAGGCTGCCATCGGGATGCCGGAGCCGGGGGCGAGGGGGGCGGGGTCGTCGATGACGATCTCGGCCTGGTCAACGTTCGCGTTGCCCGTGGTGGCCTCGCTGAGGTCCGCGGTCACGGTGACATCTGCCAAGCCGTTCGATGGGTTGGGGGACACCGTGACGTGGGAAGAGACCGGACCGACGCCGTCGCTGCTGGGCGCAGGTGCGTTGGTGTCCAGGAAGGTGAGCATGCCACCGAAGGCCAGGGACAGGCCGCCTATCGTGGTGGTCTGCCCGTTGTTGTCAAGGCGCCCGTTCGCCTCGTAGAGGGCGTACTTGGCCTCAGAGCCGGGCGGAACCGAGACGATGCTGTCCACGGTGCTTCCGGGTGTGACCTCCGCGCTGACCTGGGTGTCGGGGTATTTCATGGCGTGCCCGTCCTGTGCCACCTGCGTCTGGTCGTTGCCAAGCAGACTCATCGAGTGGCTTTGGGAGCCGACGTTGACGTAACGGAGCAGAAGGCGGTGATTCTGGTCGGTGCCGATCGGGTCCGAGGCGGGGAACGGCTTGCCGTTGATCAGCCGGTACTTCGGGGCGAAGTTGCGCATGTCGAAGCCCTGGGGATCGGCAGTGCAGGAGATCGGGCAGGCGTTGAGCGCTGGGTCGATCTCGCTGAGCACAAGTACCGCGTCATCGTCGTTGGCGGTGCTGGGGTAGCCGGCCGCTGGCGGGCCGTAGGCCGACCCGTCGGATGGGAGAACCACAAACGCACCGGCCAGGCCCATGGCGACCTGTCGAGTGCCGTTGGTGGTGTGGCCGGCCTGGTAGATGAACGTGCCGGGCCGGTTGGCTGTGAAGGTGTAGGTCGAGCTTGAGCCTGTAGCCGCACCGATCTCCTCGGCCTGGGTCGAAAGACCGGCCGAGAACGCATTTGTCGGCTGCCCCGGGAACGCCAGGGAGACGTTCTTGGCGGCGGCGGGCAGCTGATTGTGGAGGTTGAAGGTGACGGTGTCGCCCTGGTTGACCACGAGCAGCGGTCCGGGAGCGCTGGCCGTGCCCGCCGCGCCGGTGGTCGAGAAACCCCAGATCGGTATCGGCAACCCCCCGTTCATCGAGGTGGTGCCTTCCATGGCGTAGAGGTCGCAGGTGCGGGTGGTTCCAGACAGGGCGCAGCTGGGGCTTGGGGTCAGCTTGCCCACCGCTACCGCAGGGGCCATCGCCGCGGGGTGCGCAGCCGCCGTTTCGGCGCCCTGCGCGCTGAGCGGGACGGCAAGCAGGCTGACCGCCGCCACCATGCTCGCGGTGGCCAGGAGCGTGAGGCCACGCCGGGGGTACGAACGCGGGGCTGATCTGTCAGCCGAGTCGATGGGTGTCATCGCCAGTCCTCACTTCGCCTGGCAACCGGCGGGAGGATCGATGCGGAAGACCGTCATCATCCCTCCGAAGGTTGCGCCGTAGTTGGTGGATTGCACGAGCGAGTGGCTGTGGGCAATGTGGTAGTACTCGCCGCACTCGTTGTTCGACGTGATGTAGGTGGGCAGGGGGTTCTTGGTCCCCAGGTAGGGGCTCTCGCTGAACCACGTGTCCGTGCCGACGAGAAGCTGGTCGGTGATCGCCGGTATCTGCGTGGGGATGGGGTTGGTCAGGGCATTCCAGCCCTCGACGTCCTTCCAGTCCATCAGCGCGTCGACGGTCTGTCCTGGCTGCACGTCGATGTCGTACTTCAGGTACGCCAGGTCCTCACCTCCTGGACCCGCCAGGGCGTGGCCGTCCTTGTTGACCACCCGCTCGTCGCTGCCGTGGGGGTGGAACGGGTAGTTGACCGTGCCGGCGTTGAGGTAGCGGATCACGGCGGGCAGGGGGTTGATGGCTTTGTCGTACGGGCGGATGTGCACGAGCGCGCCGTAGGGCTGGTTGGGCAGCCACGAGGCGTTGTTCGGGGCGAGCGTGTCGGGCATGCTGCGCCCGTTGATCATGAAGTACCGGGCCCGGAACCCGTTCCAGTCGATCGGCTGCGATCGCTCGACGGCGAGGTGCAGGTCCGGGTCGACCTCGGAGAGCATGAACACGTACTCGTGTGTGGGGCTGTACGCAGAGTCGGCGCGGCCGTTGACCTGGCAGACGGTTGCGCCGGCCGAACAGGTGTTGTCCTTGGGCCGCACGACCAGAGCGCCATACATGCCCATCTGCACCTGCTTGTTGACGTCGGTGCCGCTCTCGTAGAGGTAGGTGCCCGGGCTGCCGGCGGTGAAGGTGTACGTCACCGAGGGAACCGCCGTGCTGTTCTTGACCTTGGCGT
Organism: Actinomycetales bacterium; assembly: GCA_038236365.1. Classification (GTDB taxonomy): domain Bacteria; phylum Actinomycetota; class Actinomycetes; order Actinomycetales; family Dermatophilaceae; genus UBA4719. The sequence goes on from JBBRZV010000035.1 coordinate 7,997, forward strand.
CGGCACCCGGCACCAGCGAGGTCAGCGTGCCGCCGGTGTCATATTGCGGCTGGGCCGGGTTGCCGTTGGCCTTCACGCCCTTCTGTCCGGGGAACACGATCGAGGTCGCCTCAGGCAGCGTGTTGTGCAGGATGATGGTGACGGGCTGACCCTCGGTCACGCACATCGTCGGCCCCGGGAGCTGGAAGCCGCGGCTGCTGTTGCCGTAGCTCCACATGTAGATCGAGTTGCCGTCCGGGGTCGAGACATAGCCGTCCTGAGCGGTCAGCGAGAACGCCTGGTGTGCGTCTGTGTCACAAAGCAGGCCTTCGGATGTGGCGGCTCCAGCGGAGCCGGGATTGGTCACCGCTGCGGTGACGATCAGCGCAACGACCGTCCCGGCGACGGCGAGCCGCCGCGGGGCCAGGTGGGAAACGAGATTCATGGCTTCTCCTCGGTCGGTGTCGTCACGCGTTCGCGCCGGTCTGAGCTGGATAGGTGCCCGGCGCGACGATGATTTTCGTCATCATGCCGCCGTACCCGGGGCCACCGCCGTTGTTCAGGTAGGAGTACTTCCGGTCGTACAGGAAGTACTCGCCTGGCTGGTCGGGGGCCACGAAGATGACGTCGCGACTCTCGCCAGGGCCCACGTCCACCGAGTTGGTGGTGAGGTAGTTGTTGACGCCGTCGCGGCCCTTGAGCAGGCTGGCGTCCTTCGCTACGACCTTCAGGTCGATGTTGTCGACGCTCATCGTGTGGTTCTGGTAGCCAAGGTTGGACATCCGCAGCAGCACCCGGTCACCGACGTTGCAGGTGATCAGCGAGGAGATCGGCTGGCTGGTCAGGCGGGGGTCCTGGGCTGTCAGGTTGCCGCTGCCGTCCCTCACTCCGTTGGGCGCCGTGGTGTCCGGATAGCCCCGGCCGTTCAGCAGCCAGAAGCTGGGGTCGTAGTCGGTCCAGTCGCTGACCTGGATGTGCGCGTCACGCCAGTGGGCCGCCGACCACAGCTCGGTGATCATGAACGTGAACTCGCGGTCATAGCCGGTAGACCCGTCGTAGTCGTTGTAGGCGTACTTGCCCGGCGGCAGTGTGGCGGCGATCGTGCCACCCCACGGGTTCGGCTGACCCGCAGCGAAGGACAGGTCGACGCCGTTGACGCTCTGGTTCTGCCTGGGCCGGACGAAGACCATTCCGGTCATGCCCATCTGCACGTGCTCCACGTCCTCGAAGTGGCAGTGGTACATATACGTCCCGGCGTCGTGCGGGCGGAAGAAGTAGTCCAGGTCGCGTCCGACCGGGACGGACAGCGAGAGCTCGGGGACGCCGTCGAACAACGGGATGGCGTTCACGAAGCCGTGCCAGTGCAGCGTGTGGCCGTCGAACAGGTCGGGGCGCAGCAGGAGCCCGAGGTTGGTCAGCGTGATGGTGATGTCGTCCTCTTCGTCGAAGGCCATCATTGGCGCGCTGATCTGTGCCTTGCCCCGCTGGGCAGCCGCCTGGGCGGCGGTCAGCCCGGTGACGTCACGGAAGCCGAACACGTACGTGTCCTTGCTGGCGGCCGCAAGGGAGTCCGGGAAGAACGGGAGGTCCTGGCGGGCGCCAGATGGCATCGAGACCCAGCCGTCGGTGCCAGCCAGGTGCACAGTCCTCTGAGGGTGGTTCGTCGTCGCTGCGCGGACCAACCCGCCTGCCGTCCTGACGCTGGCACCGGCCACCTGCGAACCCAGCAGGGTCGCACCGGCCACCACGGCTCCGCCGGTGAGGAACGACCGGCGGTTGACACCGGGTAGTGATCTGTTCTCGTTCACGGGATCTCCAGAAGGGATGGGTCGGGCGGAGTCGGGGGTCGACCGCGGTGAGGTGGTCATGGCTGGAAGTGGTCGGAACCAGCGTCATATCGGGCGTTAACACCGTTGCCCGAAGGCCGGTTGTTCCCGTCGATGTCCTTGTTTGGCGCAGGGACGGTGTAGACCCAGGCGTTCGTCTGGGTCGTCGCCCCCCACCGCACCCGGACGCTCCCCGTACCGCGTCCGTATGCCGGAGACGTCGTGTTGAGCAGGTGGTAGTCGCCCATCAGGCTCGGCGGCACGATGAGGGCCACGATGACCGCCTGGCGGAACCCCGGGTAGGTGCGCAAGGGGAGGATGTTCACGGCCACGTCATACGGCGACTTGAACACCGGGTTGTCGCTCAGGGTCGTTGCTTTGCCCCCGTCGGTCCCAAAGGCGGTCTGGATGACCGAGTTGATCGGTGAGAGCTGCCCGGAGAGGTCCGCGGCACCCATGTCCCAGGGGCTTGCGTCCGCAGCGGTGATGCCCGAGACGCCGCCAGCGGCGTTGATGTAGCCGGCCCGGTTGTCCCAGAAGACGTCGTTCATGATCGTCGGCTTGCTGAACAGCGTGGTGGCCAGGATCGATGAGCCCGGGAACAGGGTTGCGTCGCTCAACCTCGCCTGCAACGGGTCGCTGTTGGCGCCCGTGGACAGGCCCGCTGGGGCCGCGGCTCCGTCGCTGGTGACTGCCGTCGCGGTGGTGATGTTGCGCGCCACCGTGTTGTTGACCACGTTCACGAAGGTCGCGTCGTCCAGGGCCAGTCCTCCGCCCTCGTGGGCTGAGACGTTGTTGGCGATGGTGTTGTTGGTGATGGCGATGGATTCGGGGTTGGTCCGGCTGATGTGACTGCCGCTGGTCTGCAGCAACCGCACGCCGCCGCCGTCGTCGTTGGCCAGGTTCGCCTGGATCACGTTGGCGTCGATCGTCACGGCACCCGAACCCTCCGACAGCTGTGTCGGGAGGGCCGGCAGCTCGCCGGCGACCATGACCCCGCCGCCTTCGTCGTAGGAGGCGTTGAACCAGATCCGGTTATTGGTGATCTTACTGGTGCTGATGGTGGTACCGATGGTGACGGGGCGGTTGTAGCCGAAGGCTGAGACCGCGCCGCCGTACTCGGCCGAATGGTTACCACAGATGGCGTTCGAGTCCACCAGGTAGTTGTTGCTGCCGCCGAAGAGCCCGACGCCGCCGGCGAGGTTGGTGCCGCCGTTGTCCCGGATCTGGTTGTGAGCCAGGACCAGGTTGTCGTTGTGGTTGTCGCCGACGTAAGGGGTGCCCACACGTACGCCGCCGCCATAGCTGCCGCCATTGCCGCGGATCACGTTGTCGGTCAGCCGAAGTCCCTTGACGTTGTTGTGCACGTAGACCCCGCCGCCCTGGGTGATCAGTGCACCTGTGGCGCCGTAGGGCGTCTTGACCCCGCCGGTGATGATGTTGACGTTGACCGCAACGTTCGACTGTGTCCCACCGGTGATGTTGAAGCCATCGATGCTCGTCGGGTAGGTCGCGGGGACGAGTGCTGCCCGAGCTGGGTCGTCGAGCACCGTCACCACTGCGGCGTCCGGCACGGCAGGGTTGCCCGAGTAGGTCAGGCCGCCGAGCAGGGTGAGCCAGCTGGTGCCGCTCGCGTTGTCGGGGTTGAACGCCGAACCGTCGATGATCGATCCGGGTACGTACGCGCTGCCCTGGAACCCGCCTGGGCCGACGCCCTGGATGCGTACCTGGTGGTGGACGATGAGGTTCTCGGTGTACACACCGAGCGGGTTGTCGGTGGTCTGCCCGTTGGGGTAGACGACGACCAGCCAGAACGGCTTGGCGGCGGTAGGCACGGCCGCCTCGAGGGCTGCCTGGACCGAAGCGAACGCCTTGCCCGGGCCGACCTCGGCGAGCCGTGGCCTCCCCGCGGTTCTTCCGTCGTTGGTGGCGCTTGCGTTGTTCAGCACCTGGATGGTCAGGGCGTTGTACGTCGAGAGGCCGGTATCCGTCCTGGTGATGCTGAGCGCGTACGACCCGGGATCGAAGGCGCCGGGAACGATGAAGGTGATCTGGTTGTCCGTCCAGGTCTGGGTGGCCCTGTTGGCGCCGTTGAGCTTGAGCACCCCTGCCGGGCCGAAGCCGGTCCCCCTGATCGTCACGGTCCGCCCGGCCTGGTTGTCGCTGTTTCGCACGTACGGTTTGTCGACGGCCAGCAACTGCGGTGAGGCAGTTCCGAGGTCGCACATGGCCGGGTTGGCGATCGTGGTGTCGGGTGCCAGGACCGTCGCTGCCACCTGGGTCGGTGCCTCGTCGGTCACTGTGAACAGACCGGGCCACGCCTGGAAGTTCGTGGCGATCGTCCTGAACCTCGGGTTGTAGTCGGGGTTCTCGGCGCCGGGCTGACCCGGGTCGTTGCCGACGAACCGGTACATGTTCGGGCAGGGACCGGCCGGGACCGGGCAGTTGAAGGTGTCCGTCGAGGGGACCAGCGCCTCATAAAGGCCGTTGAAGTCGGTGTGGGCGGTGTAGCTCAGCCGACCGAAGGAGTCGTAGAGGCCCACCGGCACGTTCGGGATACCCTGGGCTTCGCCGTAGTTGACGCTTCGCTTGTCCAGGGTCACACCGAGGTCGTTCAGCGTCAGACCCCAGAAGTGGGTCGGCAACGGGACATCAGTGAACAGGTTGAAGTTGGGTGCAGAGGCCTGCCCGTTGCGCACCGTGACCAGCTTGTCGGTGCACGAAGGCTTGTCCTGGCCCTCGAACGGGCTGCCGCCGCCGGCCAGGAACGGCTGGTGGGTGACGGTCACCGTGTGCAGTGGGCCGGCGCACGGCGAGATGATGTTGGCCTGTTCGGACGGCGGCTGGTGAGGAACCGGCGCAACTGTCGCCGAGGCCGCGGCGGCGGCATCCTGCGGGGTGGCCGGCGGATAGTTCTGCTGCGGCAGGTAGGTGTCACCGTCGAAGATGTTGACGTCCTCCTCGGCGGTGGCCTTGTACATCGCCCCGCCCCCCACGGGGTTCGTCCCCGTGCCGACCGAGACGATGTAGTCGCCCGGCGCCAGGTTGCCGAACCCGTAGTTGCCGTTGACGGTCTGACCCGCCGAGGCAGGGTCTTTCGTGTCACTGGGGCCGACGGCGATACCCATCATCGGCGCCTCGACGCATATGCGGTTCGCGGTCGCGCCGAACTCGGGCAGCGCCTGCTGATCGGTCAGCGGTGTTCCGTTGTACTGCCGGGCGGTGCAGCCGCGCGGTGGCTGCCAGGTCTCCGAGGTGTATGAGTCTCCGATCTTGCCGCCTCTCACCAGCGCGCCACGGTTGGGGTCGGGGTTGGTGATCGTGGCGTTGGGATCAGCGGGATCGGTGACACTGAGGGGCACGATCTCTTTGCCCAGACGGCACTGGTTGGCGACGGCCGTGGGATCGGTCACGCTGCAGGGCACCGAGCTGTACAGGCTCACCGGTAGGTCCGGGATGCCCGGTTGGTATGACTCGCTGGCCGCCTGCGCAGGGTCGAGCTCGTTGCGGGTCACGTCGTAGCTGACCGTCCCCACGATGCCGCCGTTGGTGCCGGCCGCGTAGGGCTGCACCCCCCAGTCGATCTGGGCGCCGAGTCCGATAATGGGCAGGAAGTTCAGGTCAACCAGGGAACCCAGCTTCGTGGTGGCGTTCGGCTCGTTGGCGGCACGGTAGGTGATGCCGGTCGTCTGGTAACGGGTGTTGAACGCCTCGAGTACCAGCCACTTACCCATCGGGTAGGTCTCGGTGATGTCGTAGTTGCCACTCTTGTCGGTCGTGGCTGTGTTCGAGGCCTGGTCCATCAGCGTGTTGTCGCGCTCACGCACGGTCAGGGCGAACCCGGGAACGGCCTCCTCGCCAGGATCCCGCTTGCCGTTGCCGTTGGAGTCCACGAAAACGCTCCCGTGGATGTGGGTGAACCAGCCGACCAGCATCTCGGGACCGACATCGGTCAACCCGCCAGCGGTGACCTCAACGTTGACACTCCACAGGATGTAGTCCTGGTTGTCGTCCCACATGCTCAGCTGGTAGGTGCCATCGGGCACGTTCTTGATGTCGAAGGAGCCGTCGTTGGCGCCGCGTCCGAGATACACCTGGGCGTCTCCTGCGCCGAGGTCGGAAAGAGCGACCCAGGGTGCCTTGATCGGCCCCTCGATCTTCGCCCCGGCGAGGCCGGGCTCGGGTGGACCTGCTGCTCCGCCCTGGCCGCCGATGTACGGCAGCCCGGCAACCACGACGCCCTTGATCTCACCCGTTGGCACGGTGCTGGGCATCGCTTTGGTCCTCACAAAACCGAACTGCACTGACGGGACCAGCTCGGCGCCCTTGGTCTGCTCGGTGTCGAACCCGGTGGCCCCCTCCTGGCTCCAGATGTCGTAGTCGTGACCACCTTCCAGGGTCGTGGTCTGCACCCACTGGTAGGTCTGACCGGGCGCAGGCACCGGCGGCGTGACGGTGGCGGCAAACCGGTTCGGCCCCATGTTGGGGATGACGATCTGGCCAGTCGCATCGCTGACACACCTGCCCGTCGAGGCTGGGTCAACCACGGCCTTACCTGCGCTGTCAAAGGCGACTGGCGCGTCCGGGCTCACAGCGTCGGGGGACAGGGTGACGCCGTCCGCCAGCGTGTGCATGTACTTCGTGCACAGGGGGTTGGTGTAGTAGTCCGTCCCGACGGTGCCGAAGACGTCCGACAGGTGCGCGGTGAAGCCGGCCAAGCCCTGCTCGGCGTCGACCTCGTAGGTCGAGTCCACGGGGACGTTGTCGTTGAACACCTGGATCCGCAGCGTCGTCAGGGGCAGCGGCGTCGGGTTCATCACCACGTTCACAGGGGTTCCCGCCTGGCCGGGAGCAACGGTGAAGTGCTGTCCGTCGATCTTGTACCCGTCGGCGGTCACCGAGATGAGGTACTTGCCGGGGGTCAGGCCCGCCAGTGGCACGGAGGAGCTCAGCGTGGTCTGGTTGCCCTGGGCGATGATGGGCGCCTGTCCGGAGGTGTTGCGAATCGAGGGCCACTGACAGGTGTCGGCGAAGTTCGGGTCCGTGCTGCCCACGCCAACACCGGCGGTCGCCGGCAGGCACGCTTGCGTGCCCGGGTTCGCCGCTGTTCCCGGGTCACCGACGTCGTCAAGGTTGATCAACCACTTGTATGCCGAGATGGCATCGCCCTGGTGAACGAACCCGGGTCCGCTGTTGACCGACCGGGCACTGTTCACCCGCAGGGTGATGCTTCCAGGCGTCGTGTCCGCCGCCGCAGCTCTTGGTGCCCAAGGCGGCACCGTGAACTGAGTGGCGATCATGGCAACTGCAGCCAGCAAGACAAGTACTGCACGTCCGTGATTGACACGACGAACCATGACGACCTCCGCTGTTGGACCTTTTGGCGAGTGTTGCCTGCCGACTTCCTCGCTTCAGTCCGCTGATCGACCCCCTCACACAAATGTCATCAGGAGCCATTCGCGTGTCATCCACCGTCACCCGAGGGTCATCCATCCGTCACCGGGCGATGAGGGGAGAGGCGCCCTGGTCGCCATACCACGGCACTCGCCTTTGGCGCGATTGGAGTGGGCTGTGCGTGTTGCGGGGCTACTGGGCCTGTATGTCCTCAGTTGGGCCCTTTTGTTGGGGCGCCTCATGGCCCGTTATGACTAGAAAGGCCTGGCCACCATGGGATTGATTCACCACCGGATGGGTCATTAACGCAGGATGTCCTTACCAAGTCTTTACTTCGCGCAGTACATTTCCATGCATGGGCGGACTCATTCGACACTGCCTTCTTTGAACGAGTCAGGGGTAGCACAATGCGTCTGCGCCATTCTTTGACAGGCCCGCCGGGCTGTATTCCCGGGTCGCGTCCGAGCTCTGGATCTCATTCTTGCGATGCGTCGTGCGTCGCTGATTCAGCGCGGTGAGCTGTGGCTTCCTTGCTCGTGGTGGACGATGAGCCGCGGATCCGCACCGTCCTGAACAGATCGCTCTCGGCGCAGGGCCATACCGTCTATGAGGCCGCGGACGGCCAGGCTGCCCTGGACCAGCTCGACTCTCGTGAGATGGACCTGGTTCTGCTCGACCTGGCCATGCCGCGCCGCGGTGGTCTCGACGTCCTATCCGTGCTGAAGAATCGCGAGTCCAGCCCGCCGGTGATCGTGCTCACCGCCGTCACGGAGATCTCCGCCCGGATCCAGGCACTCGACCGAGGCGCGGTCGACGTGGTAGCCAAACCGTTCTCCACCATGGAGCTGTCGGCACGTATCCGCCGGCACCTCCACCAGGAGACTTCGGTCCCTGCCGGTGAAAGGCGCTACATCGAGGCTGGCGGCGTACAGCTCGACCTGCACCGCCGCCGGGCCGTCACTGCTGAGGGGCCGGTGAGCCTGACGGGACGCGAGTTCGCCCTTCTGGCGCACCTGATGCGGCGCAGCAACGACGTCTGCTCCCGCGAGGAGCTCCTTCACGACATCTGGGACCTGGACTTCGACCCCGGCAGCAACGTCGTCGACGTGTGCGTTGGCCGGCTGCGCTCGAAGCTTCAGCCGACCCCCCCGATCGAGACGGTGCGCGGTGCTGGCTACTGCTTCTACGACGAGTAGCGCTGGGCCCCTTGCCGGGAGGACCGGTGCCTCCCTCTTCGATCGTCGTCACCTTCTCGCGCTCTGGACGGTGTGGGCGATAGCGTGCGTGATCGGCATGTTCCTGCGGCCTGAGCAACAGACCATTCCGTACCACCTGGGCTGGGCCGGGTTTGCTCTCGCCTTCGGACTTGGCACATGGAGCAGGCCGCAGCTCGTGACCGCGCTGACCTGGTACACCCTCGCGACCGGTATCGCGCTCGAACGTAGCTACCTGATGGGCAACATCGGGTGGGACGAGACCACTGAGATCCCTTCGATGTTCTTGCTCGCGATGTTGATGGTGTGGCACGTGCGGCGCCGTCAGGCCGCGCTGGCCCACGTGACCCGGATGGCCGAACGTGACGTCCAGGCATGCCTCGACCGCGAACAGCTGATGCGACTGACCTCCCACGAGCTCCGCACCCCGCTGACCATTGCCCGCGGTTACATCGAGCTCCTGCAGACGCGGGCCACGGAGCTCGACAACCAGCAGGACCTTTCCGTGGTCGGAGACGAGCTCGAGCGCCTCTCGAGGGTCAGCGACCGGCTGATCCGGATGATCCTGCTGCAGGACGACACCACCAACGAGATGGTCGACATCGACGAGGTGATGGCGCAGGCGATGGAGCGCTGGCAGGTTGTCGCGGATCGTCGTTGGGTGCTGGATGCCCGTGCCGGGCGAGTAGTCGGCTCGCCAGAGCGGCTGCGTACCGGTCTGGACACACTGGTAGAAAACGCAATCCGCTACACCTCTGTCGGTGACACGATCCGGCTCGTGGGATCTCGGCAGCTCGATCATGTCGTTGTGGGTGTCTTCGACACGGGTGTAGGCCTCACCGACAACCAGATCTCGGCCATCAATGGCGAGGAGAAGGTGCCGTCTGCCGCGGCGGGTGCTTCGGCGGACCCCGACCCGGACTCGGTGGACCACCTCGCTGGGACCGGCCTGGGTCTGAGCATCGTGCAGGCGCTGGCACAAGGGCGGGGTGGCACGCTGCACGCCTTCCGCGGGCCCGGTGGCGGCGCCGGGATGATCCTGACCTTCCCGCTTCACTCATCCAGCGCCGTCGGGCCGTTTGTGCCTCGGATAGCCGGAGATGGCGGTCCCTTGCAGCCGTCACGACCCGCGGGGTGGCATGTCTTCTCGACGATCGAGGTGCCAGGGGTCTCTGAGGGCTGAACCGCCGCCCATTTCGCTGAACGACCTCCATCCGAACAACATCACTCGCGTGGTGGGTTTTCGGTGTCGGTGCCCGGCGAAGCAGCCGGAACGCCGCTGGGTAGGCTGTCCCGCGTGTCCCCATACCTGACCGTTGCTGGAGCTGTGCTCGCGGGCGGATTCCTCTTCCTTGCGGCCATGGTGGCCGGTCGTCTGTTCGCGCCTGCGGCGCCCACGACCGCAAAGCTGAAGACTTACGAATGCGGTGTTGACCCCGTGGGCCAGGGCTGGGCGCAGACCAACGTGCGGTACTTTCTCTTCGCGTTTCTCTACCTGATCTTCGCTGTCGACGCGGTCTTCCTGTTTCCCTGGGCGACGGTGATCCGCAGCGCCGATCTCGGTATGGCCTCCCTGGCCGAGATGGCCATCTTCATCGGTGTGCTGCTGGTTGGTCTGGCCCACGCCGCCCGCCGGGGGCTGCTCCGGTGGATCTGATGGCCCTGAACCTCACGTCGAACGCCATGGAGAATTCGTGACCGTCCAACTACCCATGCCTCGCGTCGGGCCGGTTACCGGCGATGCGCCCCGCCCGATCAAGGTTGTGCTCAACTGGGGTCGGCGCTACAGCCTCTGGGTCTTCAACTTCGGCCTCGCCTGTTGTGCCATCGAGTTCATCGCCGCGTCCATGGCGCGCCACGACTTCATCCGGCTCGGCGTCATCCCGTTCGCACCCAGTCCGCGTCAGGCCGACCTGATGGTCGTCTCGGGTACTGTCACCGACAAGATGGCCCCGGTGATCCGCAGGCTGTACGACCAGATGCCCGAGCCGAAGTACGTCATCTCCTTTGGTGCCTGCGCCAACAGCGGTGGACCCTACTGGGACTCCTACTGCGTGACCAAGGGTGCTGACCAGCTGTTCCCGGTCGATGTCTATGTGCCGGGCTGCCCGCCGCGGCCTGAGGCTCTGCTGCAAGGCATCGTCCACCTGCAGGAGAAGATCGCCAAAGAATCGTTGTCCAACAAGGCTATTCGTGCAAAGTATGCCGGGTCGCGTCACGCCGCAGCAGGTGAGGTGACGCGCGCGTTGCTGACGAAGCCACAGCCGACAACGTCAGTGGCCCCAAGTCGCGATACCGCTCGAGTGCCGTCGTGATCGAGACTCCATGCCGAGACGTTCTGCTGCTCGAATGGACGGCGGCGCTCACCTCAGCGCGCGACGAAGGCTTCGACTTCTTCGACTGGCTGAGCGCGGTTGATGAGACAGACGTCGAGGAGAACCCCGGTTTCGACCTTGTCTGCCACCTCATGAACAGCTCAACAGGGGCCGGTGCCCTGTCCCGGGTCCTGATTCGCACCCGCGTTCCGATCGGCGAGGCCGCCGGCAGTGCGACCGGTGTGTTTGCCGGGGCGGCCTGGCACGAACGCGAGACCCACGAGATGTTCGGCATCGACTTCGACGGATTTGACGATGGAAGCGGGCTGGGGCTGCGACCGCTCCTGCTGCCCAACGGTTTTGAGGGGACCCCCTTGCGTAAGTCCTTCGTTCTGGCGTCACGCGCGAGCAAGCCGTGGCCCGGCGCCAAGGAGCCGGGCGAAGGCAGTGGCGAGGGTGGTCCGCTGGCCGAGGGGTCGCATGCGGCCAAGCCCGGCCGTCGCAAAGTTGGGCCACCCGGCGTGCCCGACCCCAGTTGGGGACCGCGGTGAACTCGGGGCTCGAGCTGGTGTTGCGCCTGGTGATCCTGCTGCTCGCGTTCGTCGTGATGTCGTTGGTTGTCGGCCAGACCGAGCACAAGGTGATGGCGCACATGCAGGGCCGGCTCGGTCCGATGTACGCCGGCGGGTTCCACGGCTGGGCCCAGCTGGTCGCCGACGCAGTGAAGTTCGTCCAGAAGGAAGACGTCACGCCGCGTGACTCCGACAAGTGGGTGTTCAAGCTGGCACCTGCCATCGCGCTGGCTCCTTATCTTGTTGCCTTCTCTGTTATCCCGCTGTCCGCATCGTTGGTTGCCGCGGATGTCGGGGCCGGGGTGCTGTTCGTTCTGGCGGCCAGCGCCGTCGGCATCATGGGCGTCCTGATGGCGGGTTGGTCGAGCGCCAACAAGTACTCACTACTCGGTGGCATGCGTGCCGCGGCACAGCTGCTCAGCTACGAGCTGCCCATGGTCCTGGCTGCGGCGTCGGTCGCCCTGGCGGCGGGGACGTTGAACCTGACCGGCATCGTGAACACCTGGAACCCGATCTGGTTGCTCTGGCAGCTCCCAGGCGCGCTGGTCTTCTTGATCGCCGCCCTCGCCGAGCTCAAGCGGACCCCCTTTGACATGCCGGTCGCCGAGCCCGAGATCGTGATGGGACCGCTGACCGAGTACTCCGGCCTGCGGTTCGCGTTCTTCATGCTCTCCGAGTACGCCGGCATCGTGGTGATGTCCTTGTTGTTCACCGTGCTCTTCCTGGGTGGGTGGCACGGGCCGTTCTCAGACTCGCTGGGCCCGGTGTGGACACTGTTCAAGAGCGCAATCATCTCCGTGGTGATCATCTGGCTGCGCGCGTCCTGGCCGCGCGTTCGTGAGGACCAGCTTCAGCGTTTCGCGTGGCTGGTTCTCGTCCCCGTGGCGCTGGCTCAGCTGGCTCTGACCGCAGTATGGGTGGTGTTGAGCTCACGATGACCGATCATCAGCATTTACACGGACTCCCGCCCAAAACCAGTGGCGTCATACCCGGCCTGATCAAGGGACTGGCCATGACGGCCAAGACCCTGGCCAGGCCAACGCACACGGCTGAGTATCCCGACGTGCAACCCGCACTGCCGCCTCGCACCCGGGGCGTCATTGCCCTGCTCGAGGAGAACTGCACCAGCTGCATGTTGTGCTCGCGCGAGTGTCCGGACTGGTGCATCTACATCGACTCCCACAAGGAGACGCTTCCGGCTACCACCGAGGGCGGACGCGAGCGTCAGCGCAACGTGCTGGACCGCTTTGCGATCGACTTCTCGCTGTGCATGTACTGCGGTATCTGCATCGAGGTCTGCCCGTTCGATGCGCTGCACTGGAGCCCCGAGTTCGAGTATGCCGAGTTCGACATCCTTGACCTGATCCACGAGAAAGAGCGGCTCGGGCAGTGGATGCCGACCGTGCCACCGCCGCCGGCGCTCGACCCGAACTCGGCTGAGCCTCAAGAGATCGCAGCGGCGAACAAGCCTGCACGAACGGCCCCGACGGGGAGCGCATGACAAGCCTGGACATCCTTTTCGGTGCTGTTGGACTGATCACCGCAGCGAGCGCAGTTCTGGCGGTCACCACCAATCAGCTGGTGCATGCCGCCCTCTGGCTCGTGGTCACCCTCGGCACCTTGGCCGGTGCCTATCTAATCCTGGGCGCTGAGCTGGTGGCCCTCGTGCAGCTGCTCATCTATGTCGGCGCGGTCGTCGTCCTCGTGCTGTTTGCCCTCATGCTGACCCGTGCCCCCATGGCCCGCAGTCCTGAGCACACCTCCAGCAGAGCCCAGCGCGTTGCGGCGGCTATTCTCGCCGCCGGCACCACAGCGCTGCTGGGTTCGGTCCTGCTGCCGGCCCTCGGCGGGCAGCTCTTGTTGGTCAGAGCCGGTGACACGAAAGCGATTGCAACCCAGCTGTTCGGGTCGTGGGTGTGGCCCTTCGAGCTGCTTTCCGTGCTGCTGCTCGTGGCGTTGGTCGCCGCGTTGGCCGTCTCCAGGATGCCGGCCACGTCGGCCGAGGACGAGTCAGCCTCCCTGGTCCCGGCCACGTCCCCCGAGGCAGAGCCCGAGGCAGCGCCCGGCTCCCTTGTTCCGGCCACGTCGACCAAGGGACGGTCCGAATGATTCATCTGTGGCTTCCTCTCTCACTCGTCTGCCTGCTAGCGGGCGTAGGTGCTTATGGCGTGATGGCTCGCCGCAACGCGGTGCTGGTCCTGATCGGGGTCGAGCTGATCCTCAACGCGGCCAACCTGTTGTTCGTCACGATGGGTTCGGTAAGGGGTGACGGGCTACAGACCGGCTATATCCTGACCCTCTTCCTGATCACCATCGCCGCGGCAGAGATCGGCGTCGCGCTGGCCGTGGTCCTGGCGCTGTTCCGCAACCGTGGCAACATCGACCTGAGCGAGCGCGGCGCATGAGCGATCTCCTGTCCCTGTCCGCGCGCCTTGTCGTCCTGGTCCCCTTCCTGGCTGCACTACTCGGCCTGTCGGTGGCCCGCCGCCGGCTGGCAAGCGCGGCCGTTGCGGTGACCGGTGGAGTCATTACCCTGCTCGCTGCCATCTACGTGCTCTATGGCGTGCACCGTGACCCCTTCACCCCCGAGGTCTCCACCATCGGGGCGCTCCCGCTGGGCCGGCTCCAGGTGCCCTTGCACCTGTTGTTGGATGACCTCAGCGCAATCGTGGTGGTCGCAGTGGCCATCGTGGGGCTCGCGATCCAGCTCTTCACCAAGTGGTACCTGCACGACGACGACCGATACGGCGCGTTTACCGCTTCCGTCTCGCTCTTCCTCGCCGGCATGTTCCTGGTAGTTCTCTCCGGTGACCTCATTCTCACGCTCGTGGGTTGGGAGGTCATGGGTTGGTGCTCCTACCTGCTCATCGGCCACAACAGCCGACTTGAGTCTGCTCGGCGGGCCGCCACCAAGGCTTTCCTGGTCACGCGTACGGCGGACCTGGCCTTTGTCATTGGTCTGATCATCCTGGCCAGCGGAGCCCAGACCACGTCGATCCCGGCCATGATGACCTACTGGGCCGGCGCACCGGGTGCCGCGCTGACGGCCGCATTCCTCTGCCTGCTCAGTGGAATCGCCGGAAAGTCGGCACAGTTCCCCTTCCACGACTGGCTGCCCGATGCGATGGAGGGCCCCACCCCCGCCTCCGCGCTGATCCACGCGGCGACGATGGTCGCCGCTGGCACCTTCGTTCTGTCTCGCCTGTTCCCGATCTTCGTCCTCGCCGACCCGGCACGCCTGGTGCTCGCAGTGATCACAGCCGTGACGATGATCGGCTCAGCGATTCTTGCCTTCGGCCAGTCCGACATCAAGCGTCTGCTGGCTTACTCCACCGTCAGCCAGATCGCGATCATGCTCTCCGCCCTCGCCATTGCGCCGGTGTCCATCGGAGCCGGCCCCGCAGTGTTGTACCTGTTGTCGCACGCGATGTTCAAGGCTTTGCTGTTCCTTGCGGTTGGGTGGCTCAGCGTGCTGGTCGCTGGCACCTCGGCAGTGAAGATGTCAGGTGGGGTACGCCATCACCCAGCGCTGAAGGTGCCCCTCGCGATTGGCTTTCTGGCACTGGCCGGGGTCCCGCCCCTGGTGGGATTCGTGGCCAAGGAGTTCGTTCTGGGTGCGGCCCGCGACAACGTCTCCGAGACCGGTTCCGCCGCCGGTTGGGTCGTCCTGATGGCGGTGGGTGGCACCGTCGTGCTCACCGCTGCGTACTGCACTCGCGCCTGGTTGGTTCTCACCCACCGCACCGCGGAGGAGGAGGTCATCTACGAGACCGAGACGAAGGCCTCCGAGGAGATCGAGGACGTCAGCCTCCTCAAGATGTTCACTGAGCCGGCTTCAGAGGCGGAGATCGCGCCTGAGTCCGCACCAGAGTCGGGCACGACCCTCGTCGCCACCCACGGAGCTGACCATGGTCACGCAGCCATCCATGACAGCGCCCGTCTGTCCGTCCTGTTCCTCGCGTTCCTATCCGTTGTCGGAGGGCTGATCATCTTCACCCCACTGGTCCCGGTCGAGCCTCACATCACGTGGTGGCTGGCTATCTCCTCGCTGGTCCTGATCCTGGCGACCGGATTCACTGTGCGGCGCGTGGCGCTTGCCCAAGGCAGCGGTGATGCAGCCGTTCGCCTTGGCGCCGACCGGATGGCCCTGTTCGACAGGGGACTCGGCGCCGACGGCGTCTATGCCGCAGCGTGGTCCCGGGTCGTACAGCTGGCCCGCATCGTCGTGGTTGCAGACCGCGAGGTCATCGACGCCTATGTGCGCAGCACCGTGGTCGCGACGCGCTGGATCGGCGTCGCCGGCGAGCGAACACACACTCGCAAACCGTCGTCCTACCTCGTGTGGGTGCTGGTCGGGCTGCTTGCCGTTGGCGTGACCGGAGTGACGTTGTGGTGATTCTGCTCATCGCCACGCTGGCGATCCCGGCCCTGACGGGCACCGCCCTGATCGTTGCCGGTCGCGGGTCCACGACGACCTCCAACGAGAGCAACGCCAACCGGGTCAGCCTGGTCGCCAGCGTGGTCACGGCCGTGCTTGTCGTCATCTCTGTGATTGCCCGCCCAGCTCTCGACGCGCCATGGCTGCCCGCGCTGGGGGTCCGGTGGACCTTCTCGGTCGACGGGATCAGCGCACCCCTCTTGCTGCTCACGGCCGGCCTCAGCATCGCAGTCGTGGTCCATGCGAGTTCATACCCGCCGCATGGCGGTTCGCCCAACCTGTTCTACGGGTGTCTGCAGCTCGTCGAGTTCGGAGCGCTGGCTACGTTCCTGAGTCGTGATGCTGTCATCTTCTTCCTGTCATTCGAAGTCGTACTCATCCCCATGTGGGTGCTGATCTCCCGGTTCGGCGACTCCCACGATCTCGCGGCGCGTGCAGACGCTTCGGGCCGCTTCGTGCTCTACACCGTGCTCGGTTCCACGCTCATGCTGATTGGCATTCTCGCCCTCGTCCAGTCATCCGGCACGGGAAACCTGGATCGCCTTGCAGCCCTCCGCGGAGCGGGACTGGAACCGCACACGCAGGTAGTCATCGCGGCGCTGCTGCTGGTCGGGCTGGGCATCAAGATTCCCCTGTTCCCGCTCCACACGTGGCTGCCGCCGGCACACACGATCGCCCCCACTGCCGGCTCGGTGCTGCTGGCAGCCGTCCTGCTGAAGATGGGCACGTACGGGGTTGTGCGACTGGTTATCGCACCGCTACCCATCGGGTTCGGCGCTCTGGCACCGGCGTTCGCCGTCCTCGGGGTAGTCGGCATAGTGTGGGGAGGTTTGTGCTGCTTGGTCGAGAACGACCTCAAACGGCTCATCGCATACTCATCCATCTCTCACATGGGCTTCGTCGTCCTTGGGCTGGCCAGCGGCACAACCGTAGGGCTACAGGCGGCGTTGTTTGCCAACATCGCTCACGGTGTTGTCTCCGCACTGCTCTTCTTCCTCGTCGGCGGCCTCAAGGAGCGCTGGGGGTCAGCGGACCTCGCCACGGCACGCGCCGCACTGCGCGAGATCTCTCCGCGTCTTGGCATCTCGCTCGTCGTCGGTTTCGCGGCGTCGCTCGGACTCCCTGGTCTGGTCGGTTTCTGGGGGGAGTTCCTGGCCATGTACTCGGCCTGGAACCCGGCGCCGGATCGTCCCCAGGGGCTGATGCGCGTTCTGGTCGTGGTTGCTGTGACCGGCACCGCGTTGGCCGCTGGCTACTGTCTGAAGGTGCTCCGACTGATTTGGTCGGGTGATCGCACCGTGCCTGCACATCCGGACGCCCATGGCGGCGAATGGTCTGTGCTGGCGGTCCTGGTCGCGGCCGTTCTCGTCCTCGGCGTTGCTCCCCAGCTCGTGCTGAACTCCACTATCAAGGACGTCAACGCCATCACACTTGAGGTTTCCCGATGAGCCAGGGCGTTGTCAGCGTCAATGTTGGGGTGCTCCTACCGGTGCTTGCGCCGGCCATCGGTGTTGCCGTGATCCTGGTCGCGGACGTCGTTGTGCCCCGCCTGCGGCGGGCGCACTACGTCGTGGCGCTGGCGAGCCTGCTCGTCGGGGCGGTGGGTACGTTCGCCGGTCTGGGGATGGCTGCCGGGGACTCTCGCCAAACGCTGTGTCTGCCGGGTGGTGCTCAATGCATGTATGCCGGGGACTCTGTCGCCTCGGCCCTTCAGCTGGCGGCGCTGCTAGCGGCCGCCGTCACTCTGCTGCTGAGCTGGCCCGATGACCGGAAACAGTCCACCGGTGGCACAGCGGTCATTGTGAGCCTTGTCCTTGCTGCCACGGCGGGTGCGACGGCCGTTGCCGGTGCGCGTGACCTCGGTTCGTGGCTGGTCGCCATCGAGCTCGCAACACTGCCGACGGTTGCGCTGGTCGCCCTGCGAGGTGCCCGCTCCGCGATCTCCGGGGCGGTCGCCTTGTTGACCACGTCGCTGGTCTCCTTCGGGCTGCTCGCGCTGGCGGCCGGTCTGTGGTTCACCGCTACCTCGAGCGGATTCCTCACTCCGGAAGCCGCGCTCACCGTGATCAACGAGCCAGCACGACGCCCGATCCTCGTTCTGGCCGTGGTTCTCTTTGTCGCCGGGATCGGGTTCAAGCTCTCACTCGTGCCCTTCCATGCGTGGACCCCTGAGGCGTACGACGGGGCCCCGTTGCCGATCGCGGCATTCCTCGCGGGCGTCTCCAAGATCGCCGCCCTGGCCGGACTCCTCGTCGTGATTCGGGCCATCGCGCCACTGGGTGCCCCGGTCCTGACCTCCATCGCCCTCGTGGCCGCGGCGAGCATGACGCTGGGCAACATCATGGCCTTGCGGCAGAACGGCGTCGTCCGGCTGCTCGCCTGGTCGACGGTGGCGCAGGCCGGCTGGGTCATCTTGCCTCTGGCGACGGTCTCCTCGGCCGCTGTGCGAGCTTCCGGCGCATACCTGTTGGCTTACGTCCTGGCGACCCTCCTGGCCTTCGCCGTGGTCGCCGCCCTGGTCCAGATCAGGGGATCCGAACGAGCGCGAGACCTCGCGTCATACCGCGGTCTGATGCGCGACCACCCTGTCCTGGGCGGTGCCCTCGGGCTGGCCCTGCTGTCGCTGGCTGGGCTCCCGCCGGGCGTCCTCGGTCTCGTGGCGAAGGTCACCGCGCTTCGTCCTGTCGTCGGCAGCGAGCTCTGGTTGCTGGCCGTCATCGCGGCAGCCAACGCCGTCCTCGGTGTGGCGGTCTATGTGCGCTGGCTCCGGGCCATCCTGGCCACACCTGAGCAGGGTGTGGATGGGACTGTTCCCGTGAGTCATCGAGTCCTTCGCGTGCATCCTGCGACGCTGGTGGCGGTCGGCTTTGCCGCCGTGTCATTGGTCCTGACGAGCCTTAGCCCCCAGCTGATCCTGGGGTTGATGGGCTCCTGACACTGAGCTGACGATGCCCGTCGCGGTCGTCCGCTCGGCCCGGGTTCCGGAACACCAACTGGGTCAGCCACGTTGGGGAGAGTATGCACAACCACTACAACGGGCTGAAGACCACGCTGCTCCTGAGCGGCATGTTTGGCCTCCTGCTGGCCTTCGGCGCAGCCGTTGCCGGGGGCCAGTACCTCTGGCTCTTTGCCCTGTTCGGGGTCGCCATGACCGCCTACGGGTACTGGAAAAGCGACAAGATCGCGATCAAGGCGATGCGAGCCCGACCTGTCAGTGAGACTGAGGCCCCGGCCATGTACCGCATCGTGCGCGAGCTGTCCACCGCTGCGAACAAGCCCATGCCACGCTTGTACATCTCGCCCACCGAAGCGCCCAACGCCTTTGCCACTGGCCGTAACCCGGCCAACGCGGCGGTCTGCTGCACCGAAGGTATCCTGCAGCTGCTCGATGAGCGCGAGCTCCGGGGGGTACTCGGCCACGAGCTGATGCACGTCTACAACCGGGACATCCTGACATCTTCCGTGGCCGCGGCGGTTGCCGGCGTCATCACCAGCGTGGCCCAGATGTTCATGTTCATAAGCCTGTTTGGCGGCGGCGGTGGCGGCAACAACGATGACAACCGCTCCAACCCCCTGGGCATGCTTCTGATGGCCTTCCTTGCGCCCGTGGCCGCCACGACGATCCAGCTGGCGATCACCCGCACGCGTGAGTATGACGCTGACGAGGACGGCGCGAAGCTCACCGGCGATCCTCTGGCTCTCGCCTCGGCGCTGCGCAAGCTTGAGCGCGGAACGGCCGCAGCGCCCTTGGCCCCCCAGGGCGATCTCGTCAACGCGAGTCACATGATGATCGCCAACCCGTTCCGTGCCCAAGACGTCTCGCGGCTCTTCGCGACCCATCCACCGATGGCAGATCGCATCGCCCGACTGGAGACGATGGCCTCCGGGTATCGCGGCTACTGACCCCGCCGAGCAGCGCTGATCGGGTCTGAAAGAGTGTCACGCATGCCCAACCTCACCCGAACCGAAGCCGCCGCTCGATCAGCCCTTATCGACGTCGGTGGGTACCGGCTCGAGCTGGATCTCGACCAGGGTTCGACGACCTTTGAGTCCACCAGTGTGGTGCGTTTTCGATGCACAACCCCTGGCGCCTCCACCTTTCTGGACGTGAAACCCCAACTGCTGCAGCGGGTCACGCTCAACGGAGTCGATGTGGACCTCACGGGCTTCGATGGGGAGCGGATCGCGCTGAACGACCTCGCGGCGGAGAACGAGGTCGTCGTGACGGCGACGATGCGGTACAGCAACGACGGCCAGGGCCTGCATCGCGCTGTCGACCCCGCGGATGACCAGCACTATGTCTACGGGCACTCTTTCCTGGACGCGGCGCCACAGGTCTTCGCATGCTTCGACCAGCCGGACCTCAAGGCGGCGTACGACGTGCTGGTCACCGCACCCCTCGAGTGGATCGTCCTCGGCAACGGCGCCGCCACCCGTGTCGGCCCCAGGACCTGGTCTCTGGCAAGGACAAGGCCGTTGGCCACCTACTTCTTCACCGTCTGCGCAGGCCCCTACGTATCGGTCCTGGCAGAGCACGACGGCATTCCGCTGGGCATCCACGCCCGCGCCTCGTTGCGCGAGCCGCTCGAACGCCAGGCGGAACAGATGCTCACAATCACTCGAGCGTCCTTCGACTATTACCACTCGCTGTTCGGCATTCGATACCCGTTCGGGGAGTACCACCAGGTCTTCGTCCCGGAGTTCAATGCTGGCGCGATGGAAAACCCTGGCTGCGTGACTCTGCGTGACCAGTACGTGTTTCGAGGTGCCACGACCCATGACGAGGTGCTGACCCGGTCAAGCACCATCGCTCACGAGATGGCCCACATGTGGTTCGGCGATCTGGTGACCATGCGCTGGTGGGACGACCTCTGGTTGAACGAGTCCTTCGCCGAGTACATGTCTGACCGAACCCTTTATGAGGCAACGGAGTTCACAGACGCCTGGGTCGACGCGTCGATGGCGCGCAAGCCGTGGGGCTATTCCGCCGAGCGGACACCGTCCACGCATCCTGTCGCAGGCTCGCCCGCGGCTGACGCCCAGTCGGCGCTCCAGAACTTCGACGGCATCTCCTACGCGAAGGGGGCCTCTACCCTGCGCCAGCTGATCGCCCACATCGGCGACGCCGCGTTCATCGAAGGCGTTGGGGACTACCTGCGTGCCCACGCGTATGGCAACGCGGAGCTCACGGACTTCATCGGAGCCATGGAGCGCGCCAGCGGTACGGACCTTCAAGCATGGGCGCACTCCTGGCTTCGGACCGCAGGGCTGGACGCGATCTCGGTGGACACGACTACTGGCGGAGACTTGATCACCTCTGCGAAGGTGCACCGGATTCCGCCCGTGGCCCACCCCGCGGATCGGTCGCACACTCTCGATGTCGCTGGGTTCTCGGGCGGGACAGAGGTATTCCGGGTTGTCACCACCGTTGCCCACGACGAGACCAAACTGCCCGAGCTGGACGGTCAACGCGCGGCCGACATGGTCATCCCCAACGCGGCTGACCTGACCTGGGCCAACATCAGGCTCGACCCAGCGACCCTTGCCGCAGCGCCTCGTGAGCTGCCAATGGTGCCGGACGCCCAGGCTCGTGCGGTTGTCTGGACGGCGCTGATGGACGGCGTTGCTCTGACGGAGATCGACCCGCGACACATGCTCGCAGTCTTGGCTACATCTTGGGCCGGGGAGTGCAACCAGTCGATCATCAACCGCGTGGGCATGGAGATGTCCCAGCGGACCATTCCGCAGTTCATCCCGCAGTCCGAGCAGGCGGACGCGTACGCCGTCATGGCCAGGGCTGCAGGTTCCATGCTGGCGCAGTCCGAGCCGGGCTCGTCACGTGCGCTGGTTGCGGCCCGGTTTGTGGCCACGACGTCTGCGGATGAAGCTCTCCTGCGCCGCTGGGCTTCGGGTGAGGCGCTGCCAGAGGGTCTGGGCGACGACTCCGACTTCCGCTGGGTCGTCTTGGTCAACCTGGCCCGACGCGGCGCCATCGGGGTGGCCGAGATCGACGCCGCCCTCGAGCGGGATCACACGATGCAGGGGAGCCTGAAAGCCTTGCAGGCTAAGGCTTCTGCGCCTGATGCCTCCGCCAAGGTCTGGGCCTGGGACCAGCTCGTGGGTGAGTCCGGACGATCCAACTACGAGCTCAATGCCCTCGCCACAGGCTTCTGGTACGCCAGCGATAGGGACGTTCTCCGACCGTACGTCAGCCGCTACTTCAGCGATGTGCCCAGGCTGTCGGGGCGAGTCGGCGAGGACGCGCTGGCCAGAATCGCCGCCCTGGCCTATCCCAGCAAGATGGTCGAGAAGTCCACAGCCGAGCAGTCTTTGGTGGCACTAGACCGCGGTGACCTCACGGCGTCGGTACGCCGGGCCATTGTGGACGCCGACTCGCAGCTGCGTGAGGCGCTGGCCTCACTGGCCGCCTTCGGGTGAGCCAACGGCATACCGGCGTTGAGGCCTGGCGGACTCAGCGATAGTTGGTGAACTGGACCGCGACCTCCAGGTCGGCGCCCCTGAGCATCGCCATGACGGCTTGCAGATCGTCCTTCGACTTGCTGGTCACACGCAGCTCATCGCCCTGGATGAGTGGCTTGACGGTCTTGCCGAACTCGTCGCGGATCATCTTTGCGATCTTCTTGGCGTTCTCCTGACTGATGCCGTCCTTGAGCGAGGCCTCGAGGCGGTACTCCTTGCCGGAGAGCTGGGGATCCTTGTCGCCAAGATCCAGGGCCTTGAGCGAGACGTTGCGCTTGATCAGCTTGGTCTGGAAGACATCGAGCACGGCGAGCACGCGCTCCTCGGAGTTGGCCTTCATCACGATGTTCTCGCCGCTCCATTCGATGGAGGCTCCAACGTTCTTGAAGTCGTATCGCTGGGAGATCTCCTTCTGGGACTGCGTCAAGGCGTTGCTGACCTCCTGCTTGTCGACCTTGCTTACCACGTCGAACGATGCGTCGGCCATGTCTGCTCCTTCGGGGAGTTCAGGTTGGATGCCCCAGCGTGAGCCAGGCGGGTTGTGGCAGGTGGCGTGCTTTACTTCCTTGGGTGGTCCGCCCCATTGGACGCGGACCGTCGTGCAGTTGCTATCCTTCCATCCGCACCACGGCAGGTTGCCCGAGCGGCCAATGGGAGTGGACTGTAAATCCATCGCGAAAGCTTCGAAGGTTCGAATCCTTCACCTGCCACCGAGTGCGTGAGAGGGCCTCTGACCAGCGGAAACGCCGGTCAGAGGCCCTCTTGATATACCCGGTGGGGGTATC
>JBBRZV010000036.1:0-30196 GCA_038236365.1 Actinomycetales bacterium
GCCGAGCAGATCATCGCCCACGTCCGAACGCAGATTGCCCACTACAAGGCGCCCGACCTGATCGCGTTCGTCGAGTCGCTGCCCAAGACCGCGACCGGCAAGATCCGCAAGGTCGAGCTTCGCGATGCCGAGTGGGTCGGCCACGACAGCCGGGTGCAGGGGTGAGAAGCCCGGCATAGCAAGACGGGACGAAACACGGACGACCAGTCCTGCTCCCGCGAGGTCACTTCACGTCGTCGGCGGCCTGAACTGCGGCCACGGCATCGGTGATGGTGGTTTCGGCGGCCGCCTTGTCTACGCCGAGCCCCGCAAGCACTCCGGTGCCGTCTCCAGCTCCAACAGCGCGAGCAGGATGTGCTCGGTTCCGATGTAGTTGTGGCCGAGGCGCAAGGCCTCACGGAAGGTGAGCTCAAGCGCTTTGCGCGCTTGCGCATCGAAAGGGATGAGCTCGGATACCTGGCCGGCCGCCGGCGGCAGGGTCGCGGTGGCAACCCTTCGGACAGTTTCCAGTGCCACGCCCTGCGCGACGATCGCGCGCGCTGCGAGTGCGTCCGGCTCGCTCAGGAGCCCCAGCGCCAGGTGTTCTGGGCAGATCCCGGCATTGCCGGCCGCACGGGCCTCGTTCTGGGCCACCATCACCACATTCCTCGCCCGTGGTGAACCGGCTGAATCCCTGGCTGGGGTCGAGATCCGATGGTTCGCCGGGGCCCTTGGGGACGAAACGCTTCTGAGCTGCTTGTTTGGTGACCCCGATGCTTCTTCCGATCTCCGTCCAGGACGCGCCCGAACGTCGCGCCTGGTCCACGAAGTGGCCGATCAGATGATCCGCGACGTCGCCGAGGTGATCTGCGGCGCTGACCGCGTCAGAGAGCTGATCGAGAACTTCGGAGTGCACCTTGGTGATGGACTCAATCAGGTCATCAAGGCGGACGGGGTTCGTCATACGGACTGGCTGAGAAGCCATGCGTCAACTATCGTCCGCGTGCTCGGGCTCGGCGCCGGGGTCCGAGTGAGCAAAAGAGAACGACCTGGTGGAATCGCCGCAGCCGTGCACCGGGTCCTCGACCAACCGGCCTTCGCAAGGGATGCACAGGCGGTTGCCGCGACACTTGCCTGAGGCCGCGCGGAACGCTGACGCGAGCGACGAGGCAGAATCACTGCTGGTATGTGACGGCTCAGTCGTGGCTGTGTGCCTTGTCGGTCTTGCCCGCCTTGTCGGCCTTGTCGGCCTTGTCGGCCTTGTCATGGTTTGTGTGCTTCTGGGCCTTGGCAGTGTAATTCTTGACGGCATGCTCGGAGGTGACGTCTGCACGCTCGGACTTAGAGAGTGGCACCACCACGGCGGGGGGTGAGTATGTCTGCGCGATCGCCACGATGATCAATGGGTAGGCCGAAGCCGCGGAGACCACTGTCACTGGCGGTTTGGGCGCGGTCCGAGTCGGGGGCACCTTCAGCAGGGCTGGCACCGCAGTCACAACCTGGTTGCGAATACCCGCAGGTTTGTGTGGCTGTACCGCAGCTACTGCCACGATAGACCCGTTGTTGGGCTCGTGGGCAGCGCCTCCGACCGGGACATCGAGCGGGACGGTGGCAGGCGGGACGGTGGCAGGCGGGACGGTGGCAGGCGGGACGGTGGCAGGCGGGACGGTGGCAGGCGGGACAGTTTCGGGGGGGATAGTGATAGGTAGCGGTGCTGGCGCGCCAAACCCGGAGTAGGGGGAGGTGGAGGTCGGCGTCTGTGGCACGGCCAGGATGCGCCCACCGATGTTACTTGACGGGCCGAGGACCACGCCCAGCTGGGACATCCCGATGATGGTGGCGGTGAGGACCGTCACCGTGCCCAGGGCCGCCACCGCAAAGCCGGACGGCGAAGTGGCCGTCGGACGAGGCCGCACGACCATCTCCCGAAACTGTCTTGGTCGGCCGCCCAAGGCGCGTAACTGCATAAAACGAACTTTAGTACGCGTTCTGGACCGCCGTAGGAAGATCGCCACTATTGGGCCCTGCCATTTGCCGTCAGGGCTTCTCGGGTCTTGAGGCAGGCCCGGCAAAGACCAGCTGTGTCGTGACGTCATCGGCGTCGGCGACCGCCCGGATGGCGTTCTGGTACAGCGTCAGCTGCGGGGCGTAGAAATCCTCTTTGGCGGCAATATCATCCTCAGAATCGACCCGGTCGGTCTTGTAGTCGACCACCATGAGCTTCCCATCGGAGGGCTCGGCAAGCAGGTCGATGTACCCCTCCACGAAGCGGTCACCGTCGCGGAAGATCAGGTAGACCTCGCGCCAGGCACGGCCGGACTGCCCAGCCTCGTGCACCACGTCGGAGCGGAGCGCGGTGCTGACCCGGCCGGCGACGTCGTGGACCAGCGCTGGGATCTCGGACTCCGTGCAGGCCAGCTCAGCGAGACGGATGATCTCGTGGTCGCGCGGGTTCGCCAGGTCGACCAGCTCGAGTACACGGTGGACGGCCGTTCCGATGGCAGCTCCTTTGCTCGACCCGCGACGGGGGTACCTTCTCGGCCCGTGCTCACCAGCTGTCGCGGGGTCGTCCCCGGTGGACTCACCTCGTGACTCCTCGATGGCGGCCTCATCAAGAACCGCCTTGACCTCTGCGGCCTTGACCAGTGCAGTCGGGCTGGTCGCCCCCCTCGCGCCCACGGCGACCAGCAGGGCCTCTCGCTCAGCGGCGAACTCAGCGCCGCCGGGCAATGACCTCATGGGCGCGCCTTCCATAGTGATGGGCGCAGGCACCGTGGGGACCAAGGCGGAGGTGTCCGCTGGCGTGGCTTCTGTCACTGCCAGGTCGATTGTTGACAGCAGGTCCCACACCTTCTGTGCATGCGACTTCGCGGCGCCCTTCGTCTTCGGAGGCTTGTGATAGCAGCCGAGAACCAGATAGTCCATCGCCCGGGTCAAGGCGACATAGAGCAGTCGCGTCGACTCCAGCTTCGACTCCTCGTCGTCGGACTTGTTGGCGTCGGCATAACCGTGGGTCTCCAGGACATGCGCCTTGAGCCTGATCTCGGGCCGGCTGTCCACGCCCCACACGAGGTTGGAGGCCCGCCCGCCCCCCGACGCCAGCCCGGCGACGATGGTGATCGGGAACTCCAGCCCCTTCGAGCCATGCACGGTCAGGATGCGCACTGCATCGTCGTCGCTCTCGGGCACGACCGTCTCAAGGACGTCGGCCTCGTTCTCGATCTGGCGCACCGCCCAGTCCACGAACCCTCCCAGTCCGGAGCCGCCGGCATCGCACCAAGCCCGCGCCTGGTCGATGACGAACCTCAGCCTGCGCCAGTGGTCGCGCGGTCGTTTCGTCGTCGCGGTCAGCTCGATCAGGCGCAGGTCGCGAACAAGTGATGCCACGAGCTCGTTCACAGGCATCCACCAGCGAGCCTCGTGCCAGCGTCGGAGCTCCGAAAGCCCAGCAGCGACAGGGTGATCCGCCGGAAGTGACTCAGGCGCCTTGGCCATGTAGTTCCAATGTCCGCCAGCCGCGCGCCACTCCACAAGTGTCACGTCGGTGCAGGCCAGGCCGGGGTGACGCAGCGCAGCAAGGACCGCGACCTCGTCGCAAGGACTGTCGATCGCCTGCAGCATGGTCACCAGGTCGCCCACGGCGTCGGTGGCCCAGACCAGCGAACGGCTCTCCACGCGGTACGGGACGTCGCGTGCCTGCAACGCACGCTCAAGCGACCCCAGCGAGGTGCGGGTGGGCAGGAGGATCGCGACGTCACCGTATGACGCCGGACGTGGCTCCTTGGCCCCAACAGCCCAGCGCTCCGCCTTCGCGCGCACGATGAGGTCGGCAATATGCGCCGACTCGCTCATCCGAATTGTCGTCATGTCTGCATCGGTCGGCCCGCCGAGCAGCCGCACAGGTGCAGCCTTCGTCTCCAGATCGTTGTGCGAGGGCATGGACTTTCGGAACTCTTGGAGCGGGAGAAAGTCGATCCCCGAGCTGGTGTCGTTGCCGATGAGAGTCTGAAAGACGGCGTTTGCCGCCCCGATGACGCCCGGGACGCTGCGGAAGTTGACGGTCAGGGCGGTCTGTCCCTGCCGATATCTGGTCCCCACGGCACGGAACGTCTCGATGTCAGCTCGGCGGAAGCGGAAGATCGACTGCTTGGCGTCACCGACGAAGAACAGCCGGCCCTCCTGGACAGGTACGTCCATCCAGCTCTTGGTCATTTGACTGGCCGGCGCCTGGTCGTCGTGCGAGCCGGCGAGCAGGTGCACGATCTCGACCTGGAGCGGGTCAGTGTCCTGGAACTCGTCCACCATGAGGATCGGCCAGGTCTCGTGAAGGCGACGACGCACCGAAGGGGTGTCACGCAACAGGTTCCGCGCGAGCACGAGCAGGTCATGGAAGTCCAAAGACCCTTCGGAACAACGGCGTTCGGCCTCGAGCAGGACCCAGTCCTGAACCCGTGCGGCCAGTGTCTCGGTGACCGACGCCCCGATGTCGCTCAGGAGCTTGAGCCGGGCATCCTCGGCGACTGCCAGCGCAGCCACGACGTCGGCCTTGCTCAGACCCGCATCGGACCACGCACCCGCCTGACCGCCCTTGGCGGACAGCTTCACCGTGAGCAGCTCGAGCACATCCATCGGGTCCGTGGCCTGGGCGAGCGCATTGAGTGTCACCGTGGTGCGTCCCTCGAGACACGCGGTCAGGTTGTCGCCGGATGGCCATTGTCCACGGTCCTTCAAGGCCTCACGAAGAGCTGCAGTCACCTCATGACCGTCGATGCGGGGGAGCGGACGTACCTGCAAGGGGTGGTCGACCAGCCGGTCCCACGACCCCGACATGGCGCCTGCGATGTCGTGCAGTGTGGTCAGGATGCGACCGTCGATGGTCAGAGCGGCGAGCATCTGGGGCCGCACAGCCTCATCCTCGAGCAGTTGGTCGAGAAAGCCCCGCCACGCGTCGTCTGCGCTGACCGAGCTGGTCATCGTGTCGGCAACCCCGAAGCCCGGGGGCAACCCGGCCTCGATCGGCGCCTCACCGAGGATGCGAGCGGAGAACCCGTGCAGCGTCATGATGACGGCGTCCTCCAGCGACCCGAGGGCCGCAACACACCGCCGGCTCCCCACCTCGCCATAGGTCTGGTCGAGATGAGCCCCCCGGCTTGCCCCTTCCAGGCCCTCACGGATGCGGCTTCGCAGCTCGGCGGCGGCATTCTCCGTGAAGGTGATCGCGGCCAGATCGCCGATCTTCTCGAGGTGACCTGTCGCCACCATGTGCACGACGCGCGCGACGAGCGAGGTGGTCTTGCCGGTGCCTGCCCCGGCCTCGACGAACAGGGTCTCGCGTTGCGAGGTGCGGATACGTTCGCGCTGCACCTGATCGGCTGGCTGGATCATGCCGGCGCCTCCTCATCCATGGTCGATTGGGCGTCCTGCGGGTCAGTGATGTCGGCATAGGGACGGACCGCCGGATGATCACGAATGCCGCGCCACTGTTCGAGTCTGGTGGAGGGGCACACCCGGTCGTAGGGGCAGTAAGAGCATGCGTCCCACGTGTCTCGGGGGAAGAGCTTCGTCGCACCGGGGTTCGCCGGGTTGATGCCGCCACGGATGCCGCCCACGACCACGTCCAGGACCTCCCGCAGACGCTTCACCTGGACGTCGTCGACGACGCCACCGCGGTGCAGCTCTCCCTGCTCCACGAACCAGAAGTACGCGTCGACCTGTGCCTCAGGCAGGTCGTAGAGGGACTGGGCGGCGAGGGCGTAGAGAACGAGCTGCAGCTTGCGCCCACGGTCGATCAGATCGGCGTCGGACGTGGCCTTGTCGGGCTCGGGGATGGCGTCATAGCCGTTGCCCCTGCCGGTCTTGTAGTCCGTGACGATCAGGTCCCCGGAATCAGTCACATCGATGCGGTCGATGGAACCAGAGAACGGGACCTGCCCCTGTGAGGGCAGAGAGATGAGCAGCGACTCGGCCCCATGGCGACCGAAGGCAGCTTCAACATCGATGGGCCAGGACTGACGGGTGGCACGGAGCTGGGTATCGCTGGCCAGGATGGCGCGCAGGGTCCGGCGCAGCTGCGCCATCTGGGCCTGCCAGAGCACGTTGCGACCGGTCAGGCCCCGAGCCTCGAGGGCACCTGCATCGGCGTCAAGAAGATCGACTGCGACCGCGAGATCATCCGTGGTCCAGGGGGTTTGGGGCTCGATGCCGGGAGCATCAGGCTCTCCGAGGTGATCGCGAAAGAGCTTCTCTAGCACGCCGTGGACCAGGGTCCCCTTGTCCCGCGCGTCGATGTTGTCCCCGCCAGCCCGGTCCTCCAGGTCACGGACCCCCAGCACCCGGCCGAAGAAGTGGCTTCTGGGACAGGTGGCCCAGTCCTGGAGTGAGGTCGCCGACATGCCAGCATCCACCCGCTCACGCAGCGCCGGCGGCAGCGTCCCCGCAAGACCCGTCCATGGCCCGAACTCACCCATCGCCCTTGCCTTGTTGGCCGCGATGCCACGCTGGAGTCGCGGGTCACATGCGGCGAGCACACCGAGGTCTCCGTGCAAAGCCAGAGAGACGTCGAGCTCGTGCAGCGATGCGAAAGTCGTGGCGTCCTCGAGCGAGGCCACGAATGATGGGTATGCCGTGAGCCAGGGACGGTCGAGCGTGTCGATCTCGCTGGCCCCGACAAGGTCGTCGTTGTTGAGTCGGGTCGCCTGGGCCAGAAACCACGGAGCCGCGAAAAGCCTTCTCTGCGAACGGGTGTCGGCCCGAGGATAGCTCAGATTGATCCTTGGCGCGCTGTGCAGGACTGCGAGCCAGCGCTCGCGCTCGTCGTGCCTGCGTGCCGCCACGGTGCGTAGCTCGGGCGACATCACGGCACGGTCTGCGTCGCGCAAGATCACATTCTCATGCGTCCATGGAGGGAAGGAGTCCTGGGTCATTCCGACGACGCAAAGCAGGTCGAGGTCGCTGCCGACGAACTGGCTGAACGGCCCAACCAGGACTCCACGGCCCAGTGTGGTGCCGCTGGAGACTGATCGGTCCAGCTCACCACGTAGCGCGTCGAGAACGGTTGCCGGAGTGGGCGCTTCCACCGACTCGTCCAGCTCCGCGAGCGCGGCGACGGACGCCAGCACCGCGTCATACGAGCTCTGTTCAAGAGAGACTTCGAAGCCGAACTTGGGATCACGGCTTGACCAGCTGTCAACCTTCGGGCGCTTTCCCAGCACGAGCGTCAAGGCAGCATTGAGCGACTCGGCGACTGCTGCCCATGTTGTCGCGTGGACGACCCGATCACTTGCCGCAGCAGCCGAGGAGACGAACGTTGCGAGGTCGCGGGTGGCCGCTGCTCGCTTGTGAAGGCTGGCGCGGCGGTCGACCTGCTCGGCGGTGAGCTCGGCCGCACGTCGCTCCTGCTCGGCGGCGTAGAGCTCGAGTCGATCGGCCCAGGTCGCTGCGCCGCGAGCGACGCCCGCCTCTCTGGACAGGTGGTCCCACCAGTCGGCTGGCAGGCTCTGACCTGCCGCGTCGACCAGCGGGCCCCCGGAGAGCCAACGGATCACGTCTGCGCGGGGAAAGTCGTGCCGCTGCAGCTCCAGGAGGCCGAGGGCGACGCGGCCCGTGATGGTCTGGTCCAGCGTTCGCTGGCTGGGAACGTGATGCGGCACGCCGGCGATCTTGAGCTGTTCACTCAGGAGCCGCGCATAGGGAGTGCTGGCCCGATAGGCGATGCCGATGCGTTCCGGGCGGCACTTGGTGTCCGCCAGCGCACGGAGCACCGTCCGGACAACCAGGCGAACCTCATCCTCGGCGTCCGGGGCGACGGTCAGATGCAATTCCGCGTACGCCGGCTGGTTGGGCGCGGAAAGCTCGTCACCTATGAGCCCGTCCAGCCACCAGCTTGTGTCGTCTGGTGAGCCGGTGAGCACGGCGCTGAGGCGACCACGGTCATGGAGGGCGCGCAGGAACACGTCTTCCAGTGCAGTGAGCCGGCTGGGGGAGTAGAGGATCACATGGGTCTTGGGAGCGTTGCCTGCGTCGATGGCCTCGATCGCGCGCCGGAGCATGTCTCCGGGAGACACCAGATGGCCGACGCGAGAGCGGTATCCGGCGAACAGCTCCAACACCTCAACGCCGTGGGTTGACAACGCCTTTCGATCGATGCTGGCCGGATCGAGCTGAACCTCGTCGAGCTCGGCCATGAGGCCGTCGAGGAGGCTGAGGGTGGCCCGGTGCCTAGCTGCCCTTGCCAACGTGCCGTTCGCATTGGCAACGGTGGCCCGCACGGCCTGGCTGCGGACAGCGGCGGTGAGCGGCCGCGATACCGACTGTCCGGTGAGTGCGAGGTGACGCGCAGCGAGGCGCTCGGCAACCTGCGGAAGAGCGCTGAATCTGACGTTGGCCAGGCCATCACCAGCGACAACGCGGCGGACCGTGACGCCGGCGACACCCGTCGGGACGATGACGTCGACGGGGGCTAGCGGATCACCGGCCCGCACCTCGTCGAGGACGGCTCGGAGCGACTCGAGGGCAGCAGCCCCCGGCTGAGAGAACACGATTTTGCCCACGACACGCACCGTAGCGGCTCCCACCGACACCGCTCGTCCGCCACTCGGCCCCCGCGCCTCACCAGGGGCTGAACGTCTCCGGCGAGTTCACTGTGGGGGAGAGGTTCAGCCTCCCGAAGAAGCCGACGACTGGCGCCGGTGCGCGACTGGCCCCGCGATGGTCGCGATCAGATCGGGATCCGAGTGGGCCGAAGTCTCGGCGACGCCGTGCTCCGTCACCACGATGCTGATCAGGTCGTGTGGGGTGACATCGAACGCCGGGTTGAAGCCCCTGACACCCGCCGGGGCCGTTCGGACTCCAGCCACGCTCAGCACCTCGTCCTCGTGCCGTTCCTCGATGACGATGTCCTCACCCCGCTTGATGGTCAGGTCGACGGTGGAGGAAGGCGCGGCAACCACGAACGGGATCCCTGCCCTCTGGCAGGCTAGCGCAAGGCTTACCGAGCCCACCTTGTTCGCCGTATCACCATTGGCAGCAATGCGATCCGCGCCGATGACCGCAACGTCGACCAGCCCTCGCAGGATCGTGCTCGCGGCCGCGCTGTCAGCCTGCACGACGTGCTCGATCCCATCGTGCAGAAGCTCCCAGCTGGTCAGGCGCGCGCCCTGTAGCAGCGGCCGTGTCTCGTCGGCATAGACGAGGCCGAGGCGCCCACGCTGGTGCAGCTCGTGGATGATCCCGTACGCCGTGCCCCACGCGCTCGTGGCCAGCGCCCCGGTGTTGCAGTGAGTGACGACACGCACCTTCTCCTTCGCCACGTGGGCGAGGATCCAGTCGGCGCCATGTGTGGAGAGCTGCCGGTTCGCGGCCTCATCGTCGGCCACGACCCGCCGCGCGAGCTCGAGGACCTTGGCGACTCCCGCGGGGACGGACGCCCTGACCTGGTTGACGCCCCACGCCAGGTTGACTGCCGTGGGCCGGGAATCGCGGATCCTGTCGATCTCGCTGTCAAGCGTTGCCGCATCCCAGTGCTCATCGTCGGCTTGGACCATGGCCAGCGCGACACCAAGGGCCCCTGCTCCGCCTAGCGCGGGCGCGCCACGGATCACCAGTCGCTGGATCGACTCGACCAGAACGTCGACCGTCGTGACGCCGATGTACTGCTCGGTGTCCGGCAACAGGGTCTGGTCGATCAGCCTGATTGTGGGTCTCGGATCGTCCAGCCACTCAATCGCGAGCACCATCGAATAGCTTCCTTCGCAGCAGAGGAGGATGCGGGTACGAGAAGATGCGCCTCCTGCCATGCAGTGTGTCGTATGACGTGCGTGTGCGGGAAAGGAGACTCCAGTGCTCATGGTGAGGGAACGCGAGGAGATCGTCGAGTACGGCGTCCGAATGCTCAAGGACGCGTTGACGGTTGGAACGTCGGGGAACTTGAGCGTTCGCGTCGGCCAGAACATCGCCATCACACCCAGCGGCGTTGACTACGAAAGGCTTCGGCCCGAAGACATCTGTGTCATCACCCTTGACGGCGACTACCTGGATGGGCCGGAGAACCCGTCCACTGAGGTGCCCATGCACACCGTCGTCTACCAGAACACCGATGCGCTCGCGGTCGTGCACACGCATCCGGTCTATGCGACGGTGCTCGGGACTCTGGTCGACGAGGTTCCGCAGATTCACTACATGCTGGCTCTGCTCGGAGGACCCGTGCGGGTCGCGCCATACGCGCAGTTCGGCACGGACAAGCTGGCCAGGAACTGCAATGAAGCGATGAAGGACCGGTATGGCGTCCTGCTGCAGAACCATGGAGCCACCACCTATGGCGGCACGCTGGCCAAGGCGTACTCCCGGAGCATCTATCTCGAGTGGTTGTGCCGAATCTACTGTGAGGCCAAGGCTATCGGTGAGCCTCGGCTGCTCACCGATGCCGAGTTCGACGCGGCCGCCGGGCCAGTGAGCACCTACGGCAGTCAGCCTCTGAACACCTGAGCTCGCCGTTCGTTGCCGGTTGGTTGCATCAATGCCGCCTTGAGGACCGGCATCCGTGCCACAGACCGGCATCCGTTGGGGAGCCGGTCCGAAGATGGCTCCGGCGGCGGGTGGAGCTCAGTCTTTGGGTAGGACGTTCGTGCCGCGGAGATGGCGGAAGACGAGGCTTGTCTCCGCGTGCTGAATGACCGGGCTTGCTGCGAAGTACTCGATGATGAAGTCGTGCAACGCGGTCGTATCCGTGGTCGCGACGTGCAGTAGGTAGTCCGTACCGCCCGCGATGTGAAAGATCTCGACCACACCCGGCAGGTGAGGGGCCAGGGTGACGAAGGCCTGGATCTGGTCACGGTTATGTGCCTGCATGCGGACGGCGATGATCGCCTGTATCGGCAAGCCAACGGCGGTCAGGTCGATGTCGGCGTGATAGCCGCGAATGACGCCGCTCTCGCGTAGTGCCCGGACCCGCCCGAGACAGGTTGACGGCGCGATCCCGACGGCGGAGGCAAGGGCGAGGTTCGGCATCCGGCCCTCTGCCGCAAGGTGCCGAAGAATCGCGTGGTCGATCTCATCGAGCACGGGGCGTCGAATGTTGTTCACCGGTGTCGCCTCCAGACCTAGACGTTCCGAACAGATGACAGCCGAATGGTGTCATAGACGAATCAAATACGTAATGCTTGCCTGAAGCCTCTTGAAGTCTCGAGACTAGACCCACCAGTTGAACTTCAGGAGGATTCATGAGCGCCCTAGAAACCTGTGCGGTGCATGCCGGCCGACGCGACCTGGCGGGGCTCGGCATACATGTGCCTTCGATCGACTTGTCCACCACGAATCCGCTAGCTGACGTCGAGTCCGGTGGCGACGCCTACGAGGTGCTCGCGACCGGAGGGCGACCGATCCCCGGCGGCAGCGATGTCTACGGCCGGCTGTGGAACCCGACGGTCGCCCGCTTCGAGGAAGCTCTCGCCGAGCTCGAGGGCAGCGCAGAGGCCGTCGCGTTCGCCTCGGGTATGGCGGCCATGACCGCGTGTCTGCTCGCCATGGGCGCCTCGGGCAAGCGTCATGTTGTGGCGGTCCGTCCGCTTTACGGAGGCACCGACCACCTCCTGGACAACGGTCTGCTCGGGGTTGAGGTCACCTGGGCGGGGCCCAAGGAGATCGAGCATGCCATCCGGCCCGACACCGGTCTGGTCATCGTCGAGACGCCGGCGAACCCCACCCTGGAGCTGCTGGAACTGGACGATGTCTGCGCCCAGGCCGGCGCTGTTCCGGTCCTGGTCGACAACACCTTTGCCACCCCCGTTCTGCAGCAACCGATGCGGCATGGTGCGGCCCTGGTTCTGCACAGCGCCACGAAGTTCCTCGGCGGGCACGGAGATGTGATGGGCGGCGTCGTCGCCGCCGGGCCGGAATGGGCGGCGAGGCTACGACGGGTGCGCGCCATCACCGGCGGCGTTCTCCATCCGCTCGCTGGTTACCTCTTGCACCGCGGTCTGCAGACGCTTGCCGTGCGGGTGCGCGCTCAGCAGGCGACGGGCCAGCTCGTCGCCGAATGGCTCGTCGAGCACCCCTTGGTGGGCGCCGTGCACTATCCCGGGTTGCCCGGAGGCGACCCCCTCGGCCTCGTGGGTGGCCAGATGGCAGGACCGGGATCGGTTCTCGCCTTCGAGGTAGTCGGCGGCTACCCGGCCGCGGTCGCGGTGGCCAATGCCTGTGAGCTCATCAGCCATGCGGTATCTCTTGGTGGCACCGAAACCCTGATCGAGCATCCGGCTTCCCTGACCCACCGGCCCGTCGCAGCGGAGGCCCGCCCAAACCCCGGCCTGTTGCGAATCTCGGTGGGGCTCGAAGCCGCCGACGATCTCTGCGCCGACCTGGAGAGTGCGTTCGAGCAAGTCCCTGTCGTGGGTCGCCGCGAGTCCTGAACGCGGCTCGAACACTGACGAAGGTCGAGTAGTTGCGCGAGGCCGCAAAACGGTTCTCCCACCCTGCGGCCTTTGACACAATGGAGCCCCATCGGGTCCAGTCAGGGAGAGTCGCGTGAGCACCGCAGTGAGTCAGGGAGATACACGACGCCGAATGGCGCGCCTGGTCACCGAGGTGATGTCGCCGGTTGTGCTCATCGTGGCTGTCATTATGATCGTCGCGGTTCACTCGGCAGGCGCGGGCCGAGGCCTGGCGCTGGGCTTGGTCGCCGTTCTCTTTGCAGGTGGGATTCCGTACACGCTCGTGCTCATCGGTGTCCGACGCGGACAGATCACGGATCACCACATCACTCGTCGCGAACAGCGGCCGCCGATCATGGTCTTCGCACTTGCTTCAGTCCTGGTCGGTCTGGTGGTTCTCGACTGGCTTGACGCACCGCGCGACCTCTTCGCGCTGCTGGCTTCGTTGGTTGTCGGAAATGTCCTGGCGCTGCCCATCACGTCGTTCTGGAAGATCTCCATCCACGCCGCTGCCGCCGCGGCCACGGTGACCAGCCTGGCGATCCTGGTCAGCCCCTGGTCGTTGATCCTCGTGCCCCTGGTCGTGCTGACTGGTTGGGCGCGGGTGGAGATCCGCGACCACACGCCGGGTCAGGTCGTGGTCGGCGCGTCGGTCGGTGCTGTCGTAGCGGCAGGCGTCTTGTTGCTGGCTGCCTGAGCGCGACAAGGCTCAGGCAAGATGACACCCCAGCGGTCAAGGCCAGGTGGTCCGCATCACTATCGTTCGGCTTCCCCGGCTCAGGTGTTGACCACACGGATCTGGTGGCTCGTACCTACGGTTCCGTAAGCTACGCTGGAGTAAGTTACTGACCAGTATTCGCAAGGAGGCGCCATGATCGAGGAAGGCGCCCAGACGGCGATACTGAACGGGCAGAAGTACTCATACGTCGACAGTGGCGACGGTCCGGCTGTCCTGTTCATCCACGGGCTGACCGGCTCGCACCGGAACTGGGCTCATCTGGTTGACCGGCTGAAGGCTAACCATCGCGTCCTGGCGCCGGACCTCTTTGGCCATGGCGCCTCGGCCAAGCCGATGGGTGACTACTCGCTTGGGGCGCATGCAGCCACGCTGAGAGACCTGCTTGATCGGCTCGGGATCAACCGGGTCACCTTGGTCGGGCACTCCTTCGGTGGCGGCATCGCGATGCAGTTCTGCTACCTGTTCCCCGAGAGGGTCGAACGCCTCGTCCTTGTCTCCAGCGGAGGTCTGGGACGCGATGTCAGTGCGTTGCTGCGATCCGCAACCCTGCCCGGCGCCGAATGGGTTCTGCCGCTGGTCGCGTCCAGCTGGGTGAGAGAGCGGGCCGAATCCGTGGGACGCATCCTCGGCAGAGTGGGCTGGAGGCCGGGCCCGGATGTGACTGAAGCCTGGCGCGGATTCACGTCTCTGGCCGACGCGGACAGCCGGCACGCCTTCTTGGCAGCGACTCGCTCCGTCATCGATCCGGGCGGTCAGACGGTGAACGCGCAGGAGTACCTTCTGTCGGCTATTGCGATTCCCACCCTGATTGTCTGGGGGACGCAGGATCGGATGATTCCCGCTTGGCACGCGATCACGGCCCTTGAGGCGATCACGGGCAGCCGGGTTGAGCTGTTCGAGGGATCGGGTCATTTTCCGCACCTGGACGACCCGGAGCGTTTCGCGGAGCTGCTCCACGAGTTCACGGCGGCCTAAAGCCGGGGGAGACATTCCCCTAATGACAGGACGAAGGTCTCTGTCGGCTCGTCTGATCTCGAGTGACGCTTGACGTTTAGCGAGGCGGCAGGGCCAAGCGTGCAAGAGCTGGCGTCTCATTTCGGGGTCCGTTACCTACGCCTCTGTGGGTTGCCGGCCGGCATCGCTGAGGAGGGGCCGTGATCGAAGGACGCGCACAGACGGCGATTTTGAACGGGCATGAGTTCTGGTACCTGGACAGCGGCGAGGGTCCGGCGGTGCTGTTCATCCACGGGCTGGCCGGCTCGCACCGAAACTGGTCGCATCTGGTCGACAGGCTGGATACCGATCACCGCGTCCTGGCGCCGGACCTCTTCGGCCACGGCGCCTCGGCGAAGCCGATGGGTGACTACTCGCTGGGGGCGCACGCGGCGTTTCTGCGGGATCTGCTCGACCGGCTCGAGATCGACCGGGTGACCCTGGTTGGGCATTCATTCGGTGGGGGCATTGCGATGCAGTTCTGCTACCTGTTTCCCGAGCGCGTCGAGCGTCTCGTGCTGGTTGCAAGTGGAGGCCTGGGACGTTCCGTGAGCCCGTTGCTCCGCTCTGCAACCCTTCCTGGCGCGGAGCTGGTTCTGCCGCTGATCGCTTCTGGTTGGGTGCGTGGGCAAGCCGAAGCCGTGGGACGGATCCTCGGCAGAGTGGGTTGGAGGCCGGGTTCGGACGTGACCGAAGCATGGCGCGGGTTCACGTCCCTTGCTGACGCGGACAGTCGACATGCCTTTCTCGCCACGACACGCTCGGTCATCGATCCAGGTGGACAGACTGTGAACGCGCATAGCCACCTCCTGATGGCGATCGAGGTTCCCACCCTCATCGTCTGGGGCACGCGTGATCGGATGGTTCCCGCGTCGCACGCGACTGTCGCCCATCAAGGGATCGCCGGCAGCCGGGTGGAGCTGTTCGAGGGCGCCGGTCACTATCCGCACCTGGACGACCCTGAGCGGTTCGCGGATCTGGTGGGCGACTTCATCAGGACCGAAGTAGGCGCACGGGCTGAGGCGCCCGGGCCGAAACGGCGGCCCCCCCGTGCGTCCAAGCTGCTGTCGTCGCCCAAGGACCTATCAGGTCGCCGCCCCAGCATCAGCAAGGTAACTCCACTCGTCACGACCGAAACTACGAAGGGGGATGCAGCTGCGGGCGAACGTCTCGTTCACGACCAAGGGGCAGTTGGCGCGATCTAGATCTTCGCGGTGGGCCTTCCAACGCTCGGCCCATCGCCTGCGGTTGTCCCCGGCGTCGGGTCCACGATGAGGCCACAGGCCCGGACGAACGGCAGAGCGCGGCTCCAGAACGTCTCGGTGATGACGGCGTCGTACTCGTCGGGCAGCATCGGGTCGGTGAACAGGTGGCCGGAGCCGGGGTAGTCGAACACCTCGATGGTGCCGCCACCCGCGTCGACGTCGCGGACCGTCTGGTCAAGCTCCTCCCGGTCGCGCCAGGGGTCGGCGAGGGTCGAGTGTGTCTGCGCAGGAACACCGGCCGGCCACCGGACGTCGTCGCCCAAGGCCGACGCCGGGATGGCGCCTGCGATCATCAGGACGCCCGAGACCGAGCGCTGCGTCGCGACGTGCACCGCCAGGACGCAGCCGAGCGAGAAGCCTGCGGGCACGAAGCCGTCGGGTAGATCCGCGACCGCCTCGAGAGCGCGCTCCATGAGCGCCTTCTGCCCGAGCTCCTTCCACGCGAAGTCCATGGCGGGCGGGTAGTCGTCAAAGGTGCGGCCGTTGTAGAGGTCGACCACGAGCACCTCGTGGCCGTCCTGGCGCAGCCGTTCGGCCGCATCGAGGACTCCTTGGCGGACACCGAGTACGGAATGAAAGAGTGCGACCGTCGTCATGCCACGACCCAACCATCCGCCACCGACGCCGTCGAGGTGCTGACGCTCAGCTCAGGGGTCCGCCCTGGTCTCCGGTGCGGTGGCGTCGGCGTTCGAGCTCCGCTCAGGTCTCGAGCTCGGCTCGAACACCCAGCAACCGCACCGGTCGTCGTGACGTGAACGCGTCGAGCGCAGTCAGCGCGGCCTGCTGGATGGCCTCTGCGTCAGAGGACGGCGCTGTCAGCGCCCGGCCGTGAGTGCGGGTCGTGAACGGCGCGTAACGGACCTTCACGACGACACGGACGGCGCGCCGACCATCGGAGACATCTTCGGCCACTCGCCGGCTGAGGATGGCAACCTCACGGCATACCTGCTCCCAGTCCTCGAGGTCCTGCTGGAACGTCGTCTCACGGCTGTGCGAGCGGGCGACGTACGGCGCGCTCACCACTGTTGTGCTGCCACGACCCTGAGCCAGATTGATCAGCCACGGACCGGTTGTGGGGCCGACCGCGGCGGCCAGGGTCTGTGGATCGGCCTGCGAGAGCTCGAGAACCGTGGAGATGCCCAAAGCGATCAGCCGCTTGGCCGTCTTGGAGCCGATGCCCCACAGCACGTCGGTCCGTCGCTCGCCCAGCACCTCAAGCCAGGAATCGTTGGTCAGCCGGAAGACACCGGCCGGCTTCCCGAAGCCGGTGGCCATCTTGGCTTGCAGCCTGTTCTGGCCGATGCCCACGCTGCAGTCGAGATCGGTGGCCGCCCGGACGCGCTGCTGGATCTCCCGCGCGGAGCCCTCAGGGTCTTCGGTGTCGATGGCGAGAAACGCCTCGTCCCAGCCGAGTACCTCGACGACAGCATGGAGCTCCCGGAGCGTGGCCATGACCTTTGCGGACGTAGCTTCGTAGAGCTCCCGGTCGACGGCCAGGAACACGGCTTCGGGGCATCGACGAGCCGCCGTTCGCAGCGGCATACCGGAGTGCACGCCGTATTCGCGGGCTTCATAGGAGGCGGTGCTGACCACACCGCGCTTGGTCGGGTCGCCATCACCGCCCACAACCACCGGTCGCCCTCGGAGCTCGGGATGGCGCAGCAGCTCGACAGCCGCGATGAACTGGTCCATGTCGACGTGCAGCACCCAGCGGGTCACACGGCAATTCTCCCCGTACTGGCTGCTGGGTGCCTATGGCTGGCGGGGGCTACTGGGCTACTGAAACGCGAGCCGCCCAACCTCCTGACGCTCTCGAAATGCCTGCTTAACAACGAGGCAACATGCGGCCCATACCCTCGTAGGCGTGGGTTCCGCGGGCACCGCCCAGCCGATGAGGTACCGAGAGGAGATCTATGCCCGACGTGGAGATTCCGCAGATCAGCC
Organism: Actinomycetales bacterium; assembly: GCA_038236365.1. Lineage (GTDB taxonomy): Bacteria > Actinomycetota > Actinomycetes > Actinomycetales > Dermatophilaceae > UBA4719. Next base: position 17,346 of record JBBRZV010000036.1, read on the forward strand.
GTCGCATCGCGATGGTCGCGCACGACAACAAGAAGGTTGAGCTGTTGCGGTGGGCCGAGTTCAACGTCGCCCAGCTGCGCCATCATCAGCTGTTCGCCACTGGCACAACCGGCACGATGCTCGAGTACGAGCTGGGGCTGAAGGTGCACCGCTTCCTGTCCGGCCCTCTGGGTGGCGACCAACAGATCGGCGCCAAGATCGCCGAGGGCGACATCGACGTGGTGATCTTCTTCTGGGATCCGCTGGAGCCACAGCCGCATGACCCTGACGTCAAGGCGCTGCTTCGCCTCGCGACCTTGTGGAACGTACCGGTGGCAACCAATCTCGCGACCGCCGACATGATCATCTCCTCGCCGCTGATGGCCGGAGATTACATGCCGTCCCGGCCCACCATGGAGCGGCAGTCCACAGGCGCGGAATACGCCGCGTCGGCCATCGCATGACCGCTCATCCAAGTGAGCCGGCTTGTGGACTTTGCCCAAGGTTTCTCCGAGGAGTCCCCTCCATAGTCGAACAATGAACCGTATGGCGCGTTCGCTCACCCAAGGAGGCATCACATGACAACGGTGGTTCTCACGGCGGCAGATCGCTGCGATCGGTGCGGCGCCCAGGCTTACGTTCTGCTCAGCGTCTTCGTGCATGAGAGCGGGGAGCGCGATCTGCTCTTCTGTGCCCATCACTACCGGGAGAACGAGCGTCAGCTTGTGCAATCCGGGGTGCGGGTTCTGCTCGACCAGCGACGTGAGCTGGAGCCGGTGGAGAGCCACGCCTGACGTTACCAACCGCTTAGCCTGTAAGGATGCGGGTGGCGCGATTCGGGGGCGACCTCGATGGCTGACGCCGATGACGTACGCCACATAGCGATGGCCCTGCCTGACGTGGCGGAGATCAAGAGTGAGGGCTTCGACTTCAGGGTGGCCGACAAGGGTTTCGTCTGGTCGTACCCCGAGCGCAGACCCGGCAAGCCACGGCTGATCCGGACCGATATCGCAGTGCTGTTCGTCGGTGACGAGGCTGAGAAGCAGGCCCTCCTGCTCGGTGAGCCCGACGTCTTCTTCACGGCACCCGGCTACGACGGCCTGCCCTTGGTCATGCTGCGCCTGATGGCTGTGGACGTCGACCGCCTGCGTGAGCTCGTGACAGACGCGTGGCGGATGCGAGCACCGGATCCGCTCGTTGGCGACCTAGACGAGACGGCGGGCGTGCCGAGCGCAGATCTGGGCTGAGCCCGGCGAGCAGGGCTGGCAGATCTACGCCATTTGGGGGGGTTGCAGACGTCTGTCGGGGGGAACGCTGGGCCTTGGTCAGAGGGGCACCAACTCCGAGGAGGTCACGATGGACCAGGGCACTATGAATCGGCGGGGACTACTACGCGGAGCGGGGGTCGCGTCCGCGGTTGCGCTCGCCGGCGTGGCTGGCGCCTCTTCTGCTTCGGCGAGCGGGAACGAAGCTAGCCCGACAGGGAGCTGGCTGATCACCCATCAGGACGACCCTCCGGGCGACCCGACGAAGGGCCTGGCCGTCGCCAGCTTCGCCGCAGGTGGCGTTCTCATCAACCACGACATCTCACCGGCCGGTCCACCCGGCACGGGGACTTGGGCCCAAACCCATGAGGGGTTCAAGGGGACTTTCTGGAGCGGGCAGCCCGGCCCCGATGGCCCCGGCAGCCCCGGCTTTACCGTCAAGATCCAGATCCGGGGCCGTGTGAAGGACGACAAGATCTCCGGGACCTACCGGTTCTCCGTCTTCGACCCCACCGGCGCACCGGCCGACTCCGGGACGGGCACCTTCAGCGGTCACCGGGTCGACGCGTAGTAGTGCTTTCGTGAACGGGCAACAACTGAGGACGGACTAGAAAGGGTAAACACATGGCGTACGGCGTGGTCCACAACTTCGCAGGTGGCACAAAGGAACAGTACGAGGCGTCGATCGCGGCAGTCCACCCCGCGGGCGGGGGGCTGCCCGAGGGGCAGATCTATCATGCCGGGGGTCCCTCGGAGGGCGGCTGGACGATCGTGGCCGTGCATGACTCGCGCGAGAGTTGGGAGAAGTTCCGTGACGGCATTCTGATGCCGCACATGGCGCAAGGTATCGACGGCGGATTCGCGGCGCCGCCCGAGGAGACTGGATTCGAGATCTACAACGAGGTAAGGAACTAAGCGCAGGATATCGACGCCATAGCCGATGCGTCGCCGGCAGACGCTGACTTCGGTTCGTCGTTGGGGCATTCTTGCCCCATGTGGACGACGGCGGGTGGCGGCGGAGACGACGACGCACGGCGTCACCTCGAGGTGGTCTGGCGTCGCCGGCAGCGACCGGAGAACGAGGTCCCCGGTTCCGTCGCCATCGATGCCGTGCTCGTTGGTAACGATGAGGTTGTTGTCTACATCTCTGGCTTGCGGGCGTTCAGCAACGGCGTTGAGCTCCCGCTGGAGGTGCGGGCCCGGCATACGTCCACCGACGAGCGGGGCGACGTGTTCGGCCTTCATGGCCACGCGGGCCCGGGCGATCCTCTACTGATTGGTGTCGAGCTCTCCGACGGTCGCAGGTGCACCAACGTGGACCCGTTCGACCTCGACGACAGCGACCCTGCGGAACGACCGATGTTGACCCCTATTGGAGGCAGCAGCACTGATCGAAGCGCCGACTTCACGCTGTTCTTGTCTCCGCTGCCCCCTCCGGGCGACCTTCGCGTGGTGTGTGCCTGGCCGAAGCGTGGACTGGCCGAGACGATCACCCTTCTGTCAGCGGACGACATTCTGGAGGCTGCCCAGCGTGCGCGAGTGCTTTGGCCATGGGAACGCGAGCCCGAGCCCGTTTGGTCGGTCAAGCCGCCAGAAGTGCCCAAGGGTGGCTGGTTCGCCGAGCAATGGGCCGAAACCCGCGGGCGGCAGCAAGGTCCAACCGGCGTAGGGAAGACCCGAGGAAGGATGAGCGTCATGGACGAGACGGATCTATTCGTACTGCGTGAACGTGCCGAAGGCGGTGACAGAGATGCGGTGGATCAGCTCATCGAGCTTGCTGGGGAGCGGGGTGACTTGGACGAGCTGCGGCGCTTTGCCGACCAGGGCAACACCACTGCAAGCGACCAGCTGATCGAGTCTGCTAGCGAGCAGGGCAACCTCGAGGAGCTGCGGCGCCTCGCCGACCAGGGCAACACCACCGCAAGCGACCAGCTGATCGAGCTCGCCAGCGAGCAGGGCAACCTCGAGGAGCTGCGGCGCCTGGCCGACCAGGGCAACACCACCGCAAGGGAGGTGCTGGAAGAGCTGGAGGTACTGGAAGAGCCGGAAGAGTGACGATCACCGTCGGATTGTGGTCATGAGGGTATCTTCCGCGTCCCAGCCCCTGAGGGCGCCGTGCTCCGCATAGATTGGTTGGCATGGGTCGTTCCTACGCGCCGGACATGCCGCTGCGACCGGGCAAGCCGCGTCGTCGCAGACAGATGTTTCGCACCGCAAGGCTGAACATGGTTGGCCGGGCGGCAGTGGCGGGTTCCTGCCTCGCAGCCGCAGGTCTGGGATTCGCTGCGGGACGGTTGTCCGGGCTGCCGGTTGTCGTGACCGCATCCGTTGGGGGACTGTTCCCCCTTGCGTTCCTCGTCGCAGCGGATCGCCGCAAGTGGAGGGCAAGCCTGACCGCGTATGGGTGGGGAGGAACCGAGACTGAGGTTTCTGCGGTGGCCGCGGAGCTGCTCCGCCGGGGAGTCGTCGCGAACGTCGAGATATGGGGCGAAGACGAAAGTGCTTCCCTTCAGTATCGGAACGCCGATGAAGGTGTTGTAGCGACCGTCCTTGCGGAGCAAGGCATTCCGCCCATGAACCGCTGGCTCTAATCGCCCTTGGCGAGTCCACGTTCCCAGGATGACCGCCAGCGACGCACTGACGTCAATCCGGGCAACTCGGTAATCGGTGCGCCTTGACTTGTGTCAGCTCCGGTCCCGGGTCCGCGCGACGAGCCACACGACCAGACCGACCAGGAGGAGGAGGAGCACGCCCATTGCAAGCCATCCAAAAGCGCCCATGCCAAATCCAGAGCCACCCATCATGGTGAACTTCTCCTTCGCTTGTTCGATATTTCCGGTATGGACCAAGTGTCGCCTATGCAAGCTGCGAAGCCGACCAACTGGTAGTACTGCATTGTGCCGATCCTCGTTCCAGCTCATCCCCGCTTTGGCGAAGGAGTCCGTGCGGAACGTGCGGTCTGGGAGGTACTTGGGAACCAGCTGCCCGACGAGGCGGTGCTCTTCCATAGCCTTCGGGTGCAGGAGCGGCAGAACGAGTACGAGGCAGACATTGTCGTGCTCGTCCCGGGCGCCGGCTGGGCGGTGATCGAGGTCAAGGGCGGGGACGTACGTCGCGTCCACGGAGCCTGGGAGCAGCGGCAGAAAGGGCTGTGGCAACCTATCGACCCCGTGGGGCAGGCGCAGGACTGCAGGCACGTGCTGCAGCGCTACCTTGCCCGGCACGGCTCGCCGGCTGAGCACAGTCGCGCGGTGCACATGGTGGCGCTGCCTGACTGCGAAGTGGGCGACGACCTTGAGTCACCTGGATTGCCCAGGCCTCTGCTGATCGACCGACACGATCTCAAGCAGGCGTTCCACAAGGTGCTGCAGGCCCTCGAGCTGCATGGTCAGGGCAGCGCACCCCTGTCGGCCGCCGGAACTGTCGAGCTGTTTCGCTTGTTCTCCGGAGCGGACGTGGCAGCGGCAGACATATTCGCGTTTCATGCCGAACATGACGAGCGGGTTCGGCAGATGACACAGGACCAGACCCGCATGCTGGGGCTCCTGCGCAATCAGCACCGCGTCGCCGTCGTCGGCGGGGCGGGCAGTGGCAAGACCTGGCTGGCGCTTGAGCAGACGCGCCGCCTGGCCAAGGAAGGCCAGTCGGTTGCCCTCGTCTGCTACTCGCGGGGCCTGGCTCGCTTCCTGCAAGGGGTCACGGCCGAGTGGAGGCCGCGTGAACGGCCCCATTATGTCGGGCTGTTCCATGAGCTGCCCGTGCTCTGGGGTGCGCCGCACGGGGAAGAGGACGACAGCACCTGGTTCGAGGAGACGCTGCCAGCGTTGCTGGGCCAGCTTGCGGCCGAGCTTCCGGAGGCGGACCGCTTCGATAGCATCGTGGTGGACGAGGGTCAGGACTTCTCGGCTTCGTGGTGGCCCCCAACGCTGCTGGCCCTCAGGGAGCCTGATGCCGGCGGGCTCTACGTTTTCCTGGACGAAGGGCAGCGTGTCTTCGACCGCTCTGGTGCGGCGCCGATCGAGATGGCGCCCTTCCCTCTGGACCACAACATCCGCAACACCAAACGGATCGCCCAGGTCTTCGGGTCACTGTGCCTGGAGCAACCTTCGTATGACGGCCTCGAGGGACCACCGGTGCGGTTCATCCCCTGCAGCAGTGACGAGGCGGTCCAGGCCGCGGATGACGAGGTTCAGCGCCTGACCGACGAGGAAGGCTGGCCGCCTGGTTCGGTTGCTTTGCTGACCACCAAGCATCGTCACCCGGTGCAGACCGAGATTGTCGAAGGGACTGGCTGGGATGCCTACTGGGCCGACTTCTTCGCCGGCGAGGACGTCTTCTATGGGCATGTGCTCGGTTTCAAGGGTCTTGAACGTCCCGTCGTCGTGCTTGCCATCAACGGGTTCCGCGACCCGTCGCGAGCCAAGGAGATGCTCTACGTCGGCCTGAGCCGTGCTCAAACCATGCTTGTCGTGTGCGGCGACCCTGAGCTGATCGCTGCGGTCGGTGGCGAAGGCGTCAGACACCGTCTATCGGGCGCGGCGGAACCGTTGTGAGGGCCGGCCGACGGTGCCGGAGGACAGGGTCCCGGTTCCGCTGAGGTGGGGTTCCATGGCCCGGCGGAAGGTGTCCTTCTGCAGGGTGGTTCCGGCGATGGCTTCGTGGACCTCGCGCAGCTCGCGGAAGGTGAAGCGTGGGCCTAGCAGGTGCTCGGGGTCGGGGCGGTCGGCATACCGTGCCCGTAGCTCGCGCACCGCAGCGGCCACGATGGCTTTGTGGTCATAGGGCAGTGGTTCCAGTTGGGAGACGGGGGCGAGTCGGACCCGGTCAGGCTCAGCGAGCAGGACGGCGGCCAGTGCGACATACGGGATGACGGCCAAGTGGGCCACGGACAGAACCCATCCGCGTTCGTCGCGGCCCGGGTCGTCGAAGACGGCGAGCTGGGCTGGGTGCCCACCGGTGACGCCTGCCTTCTGGGCCAGGGAGCGGGTGACGGCGTCGGCCAGGCGTTCACCTTGGTGCAGGAAGGTGCCCGGTAGCGCCCACAGGGTGCCGCCGACCCCCTCGGGGCGTCGAACCAGGAGCACGGACAAGCGATGTGGGGGAGCGCCGCGGGCCGGGATGGTGCGTGGGGCGAGGGTCAGGACGGCAGTATCCACGGCCACGGACGGCTGCGGGTAGTCGGCCAGGGTCGCTCCGGTCGCGTCCCGATACGGCTTCGCCGGGCCGGCGGACGGCTTGTTGAGGGTCATCTATGTCAGAGGCTACCCCTACAGTCTGGGTTAGAGCAGAAATGATCCAACAACGGAGAGGTAGTAATGCCAATGAACGTTCTGATGAGCCCGACCCTGCGCGTGGGTCAGGGCACGCACCTGGGTGGCCTGAGCGTGTTCCCGAGTCTCGCTGGTGCGCCTCTGGGTGATCGGCTGGGTGCCGACGCCGGCGCAGGGCATGCTCTGGCCTCCCGGTCCCCCCACCACGAGATACGCGGACTCGGCTGGGACGATGAGGTATTGCATGCGACCGTGTTCAACCGTCGTCACCACCTGATGGAGCTTGCGTGACCCTTCACCTCACTTCCGCCCAGACCGATCGCGCCGCGGGCGTCCTGCTCGGCATAGCGTGCGGCGACGCCTTAGGCGCGCCATACGAGTTCGGCCCGCCATTGCGCCCCGACATCGCCGTCACCATGAAAGGCGGCGGGTCGTTTGGCTGGTCGCCGGGGGAGTGGACCGACGACACCTCGATGGCCATCGCCATCGCCGAGATCAGCGCGACAGGCGCGGACCTGCGGACGGCGAAGACACACGACCAGATCGCGGCCCGGTGGGCGGGCTGGGCCGCCAACGCCAAGGATGTCGGCGCCCAGACCAGCGCGGTGTTGCACAGTGGCCTGCGCGCCGCCGCTTCGCGCGGTGAGAGCGCACCGACCAGCGCCGACCTCGAGCTGGCTGCGGCCCAACACCATGTGCGTACCGGCCGCTCCGCAGGCAACGGATCGCTGATGCGGACGGCGCCGGTCGCTCTGGCCTACCTCGATGACCCAACCGCTCTGGTTCACGCAGCCTACGAGATCAGCGCACTGACCCATCGGGATCCAGTGTCCGGCGAGGCGTGCGCGTTGTGGTGCCTCGCCATCCGGCACGCAGTGCTGGAAGGGACCCTTGACCTCCGCCGTGGCCTGCGACGTCTGCCCAAGGCGCGGGCCCGGGCCTGGTCCGCTCGCCTGGATCGTGCCGAACGCTCCGGGCCGGCGGACTTCCCGCACAACGGGTGGGTCGTCCAGGCCGTGCAGGGAGCATGGTCGGCCATCACCACGACCGCCATCCCGGCAGATCTGGAGGCCTCCTCATCGACCGCCAGGCCGGCACACTTGCGGCGTGCTTTGGAGGCTGCGGTCCGCGGCGGCTACGACACCGACACCGTTGGCGCCATCGCAGGCGCCCTGGTTGGTGCCGCGTACGGCGCGTCCTCAGTTCCGGCCGAGTGGCGCCGGCAGATCCACGGCTGGCCCGGGCTGCGGGCACGCGACCTCGTGTCCCTGGGGGTGATGACCGCGCGCAGCGGTCGCGCCGACTCCGCGGGCTGGCCGACTGGCGCAAAGGTGGACTACTCGACATACAAGGACACCGCCGTGTTGGCCCGTCACCCGCACGACGAGGGCGTGTGGCTCGCCGGTGTCGATGCCCTGGAGAACATCCCCGACGGCGTCGATGCCGTGGTGTCGCTGTGTCGTCTCGGGACCGCGCAGGTCCCGGCACCGGGTGTGGCTCCTGGCGACCACATCGAGGTCTGGCTGATCGACGAGCCCGACTGGCACCAGAACCCGAACCTCGACTTCGTCCTGACCGACGCCGCCGCAGCCGTCACAGCTCTGCGCGCCGAGGGCAAGACCGTTTTGCTGCACTGTGTTCAGGCACAGTCCCGGACCCCGGCGGTTGCTGCCCTGTATGGCGCACGGCTCACCGGCCGCACGCCCACCGACGCTCTCGGCGACATCGTCGAGGTTCTGCCGCAGGCCAACCCCAACAGCGGTCTGCGGGCAGCCCTGAAACGGCTCGCGTGACGGCACTCTCCTGGTGCTCGACGCCTTGCTTTCGGACCACCGGTCGACGGGCTCATCGTCCCGATGGGCGAGGGCGAGTTCGTCTGCCGAAGACGGTAGTCCACGGATGTGCTGCTACGTTCAGGCGACATATCGGACACGTGTCAGTCAGGGACCCAGAGATGAGCGCAGCGAGGTCAGTTCTTGTGAGTGCCCTCGGGCTCTTGTTGCTCTCGGGTTGTGTGGGCGCGACGAAGGCGACCTCAGCAGGCACCGCCGCACCCGCCGGAACCGCGTTGCGCGGTGCCCCACCTGCCACCACCGAGAGTGCCTCCGTGATTGCTTTGGGTAGGGCCGTGAAGTCTTACGGACAGGCCCTGGCAGCTACTGCTCCAGCCTCGGTGCGGGAAGGGTTGAAGCTCACCGCGCCGAACTCGGCCGCCTACCGCTATCTCGAGCACATGGCCAGCATGTCCGAGGTTCCAGCCGAGGCATTGCCGACGGCTCCACCCCTTGCTGCCTTGCCCGTTGGCGAAGACGGCTTCAAGTTCTGCACCATCCCGTCGAACGACTTCAGCTGCAATACCTAAAGCGACTTCACAGTCAATCAGGACGGCAAGCTGGTCGACTTCACCATCGACAAGCAGCCGGTCGGGCCGCGCCTCACCGTCGTGAGCGGACAGCCGGTCACCGTCGGAGATGTGAAGTTCACTCTTATGTCTGCTTACCGGTCCATCGCAAGCAGCGTGCTCGTCGTGAGCGTGAAGGTTGAGTCAGGGGCCGAAGCGATCACGACCAACCCCAGGCAGTGGTCGTATCGCGGTCCTGACGGAAAGCAGGCGACCGCGGTGGACAGCAGCAGGGCCACGCTTGTCATCGCGAGGTCCCACGTCATTGTGGGAATGAACCTAGGTATGGCCAAGACGGGCGGATACCTCACCTTGAGTGGATGCCCATCCAACGACTGCCCCAACGGGTCATTCTCAGGGGTCCTGAAGGTCGGCTGACGCCGGCCGCAGATGGTGATCCGTCACCTTCTGCTCAGGTGAGGGGCCTATGAGGCGTCGTTGGCGTGGCCCCTCGTCTACGTCATGTGCACGTTGTCGCAAGGAGTACTCGTCGGGTAGGAATGTCTCCTTGGGGGAAGTCCACCGATCAGATTCGCTGACCTGAGGAGACCTTGATGACCACCAAGCTCAACCCGTACCTTGGCTTTCGCGACAACGCCAAGGCGGCGATGGAGTTCTACCAGTCGGTCTTCGGCGGCGAGCTGACACTGAGCACCTTTGGGGAGTTCCACGCCAGTGAAGATCCGGCCGAGCAAGACAAGATCATGCACGGGATGCTCGTGACGGACAGCGGGCTGACCCTGATGGGAGCAGACACACCGAACAGCATGAAGTACACACCGGGGGACAACTACTCGGTGTCTCTCAGCGGCGAGGACGAGGCCGAGCTGCGTCGCTACTGGGAGCAGCTCTCACTTGGAGGCACCGTCGCGATGCCGCTCGAGAAGGCTCCGTGGGGCGACATCTTCGGAATGTGCGCTGACAAGTTCGGCGTCAACTGGCTGGTCAACGTGGCCAGCGCCCAGACCCAGGGCGGTTGACCCGCACCGGAGTTCGGCCTCGCGTCAGCGGAACGAGCTGGTGAACTCGATCAGGGCAGCCATGTAGTTCGCTCGTTCGAAGGCGGCCGGGTCCGCGACATTTCGCTGGCTGACGCTTCCGGTGAGCTGTGCCACGGACTCGAAGCCTGACTCCGTCGCCCAGGCGACCAGCTCGTTCTCGACGGTGGCGACATGCTCCGGGCCGTTCTTCAGCAGCGCCGATGTCATCATCGCCACGTCTGCGCCGGCAAGCAGGCAGCGAGCCGCGTCGGCGCCCGTATGGACCCCGGTCGTGATGGCCAGCGATGCCTCGATCCGCCCCGACAGGATGGCGGTCCAGCGCAGTGGCAGTCGAAGCTCGCCCGACGACGACAGCTCCAGTGCAGCTGTCACCTTCCGGGTCCTTGGCTCGATGTCGGGCTGGTAGAAACGGTTGAACATCACCAGCCCGTCCGCCCCCGCGTCGACGAAGCGCGCGGCCTGATGGCCTAACGCGCTGTAGTAGGGGCCGATCTTGACCGCGAGCGGGATCGACAGGGACGCCTTGACCAGGGCGACGAGCTCGATCTGGTCGTCCTCGATCTCACGGCCTGTCACCTCCATGTCGGCTGCGACCCCGTAAAGGTTGAGCTCGAGTGCGTCGGCTCCAGCGAGCTCGAGCAAGCGCGCGTATCTCACCCAGCCGCCTGAGGTTTCACCGTTCAAGCTGGCAACCACGGGGATCGACAGGGCCTTCTTTGCTTCTTCGACGTGGCGCAGGTAGCGGTCGATGACCGACTCGTAGTCCCCGAGGTCGGGGAAGTAGCCGGAGGCCTCCGGATTGCTGTCGGCCCCCAGGTCGCCCAGGCGGGCGGCCTGGATGTCCTCGTTCTCGACCTGCTCCTCGAACAACGAGGGCAGCACGACCGCGGCGACACCCGCCTGCTCCAGGGCACGCAGCGAGTCGATCCGGGCGGTCAACGGCCCGGACGATGCGACCAGAGGGCTGCGCAGCCGCAGGCCCAGATAGGTGGTGGACAGGTCGAACTCCGGCGAAATGCTCGATCCGGCGGTCATGATGGAACCTCCTCGGTAGCAACGCCTTCCGGGTCGACAACCGCCCCGGGCTCGTGCGGCACGCTGCGCTCGACTCCGGCGAGCTGCTCGTAGTAGCGCCAGCGCTCGTCGACGTCCGCCTGGGCCAGGGCCATGAGGTGATGTGCCCGCTCCGGGTCGGAGCGTTCCAGCATGGCGAACCGGCCCTCCTCGCGTGCGAAGTCGCTGAGAGCGAGCGCCGGCTTGCGGGAGTCGAGCCGGAACGGCTTGGTGTGCTCCTCCGGTCCAGGCGCGAACCGGTAGAGGGGCCAGTGACCGCTCTTGACCGCGTCGCGCATGTGCGTCATCGAGTACTTCATGTCGATGCCGTGCGCGATACAGGTGGAGTACGCGAGCACGAGCGACGGGCCGGGCCACGCGGCGGCTTCCTGCAGGGCTCGCACGGTCTGCACCTCGTTGGCACCAAGGGCGATCTGGGCGACGTACACGTTGCCGTACTGCATCGCCAAGGCGCCCAGGTCCTTCTTCGGGGTTGCCTTGCCTGCAGTGGCGAACTTCGCCACCGCCCCTCTTGGAGTGGCCTTGGACGCCTGGCCACCGGTGTTGGAGTAGACCTCGGTGTCCAGCACCAGCACGTTGACGTTCTCACCGGAGGCGAGCACATGGTCGAGGCCGCCGTACCCGATGTCGTAGGCCCACCCGTCCCCACCGATGATCCACACATCGGTGCGTAACAGGTCGTCGGCAAGGCTCGCGAGATGGCGCGCGTTGGAGTCATCACCCAGCGTTTCCAGCCGTTCGCGCAGGCGCAACACGCGTTCGCGCTGGGCGCTGACACCGGCCTCGCCGGACTGGTCGGCGTCGAGCAGCTCGCGAGCCAGGTCGGAGCCGATGGCGTCGGCGAGGGTGCTCACCAGTGCCCGGGCGGTCGCCCTGCCCTGTTCCTTGCCCAGTCGCATGCCGAGGCCGAACTCCGCGTTGTCCTCGAACAGGCTGTTGGACCAAGCAGGCCCATGGCCATCGGCGTTGCGGCTCCACGGCGTGGTCGGCAGGTTCCCGCCATAGATCGAGGAGCATCCCGTGGCGTTCGCCACGATCATCCGATCGCCGAAGAGCTGGCTGAGCAGGCGCAGGTACGGCGTCTCTCCGCATCCCTCGCAGGCGCTGGAGAACTCGAAGAGCGGCTGGAGGACCTGCGAGCCCTTGACGGTGTCGTGCGGGAGCAACCCGCGATCCAGCTGGGGGATCGTGTCGAAGAACGCGTAGTTGTCCCGCTCGCGATCCCGGTGCTCCGCGACCGGTTCCATGTTGATCGACTTGTGCCCGACCACGCTCTTGCTGATCGCCGGGCACTGCTCCACGCATACCCCGCAGCCGGTGCAGTCGTCGGGGGAGACCTGGATGCTCAGCAGATGCGGCGTGGCCAGCTCGCGCGAGTTGAAGGACTTGGTCGCGAAGGTTTCCGGCGCGCCAGCCAGGTCGTCGGGGGAGAGGACCTTCATCCCCATCGCGTTGTGCGGGCACACGATTGCGCACTTGCCGCAGTCGATGCAGATGTCGGGGTCCCAGATCGGGATCTCCTGGGCAAGTGCTCGCTTCTCGTATCGCGTGGTGCCGGTTGGGAAGGTTCCGTCCACCGGTAGCGCGCTCACCGGAAGCAGGTCACCCTCGCCGGCGAGGATGCGAGCGGTCACCCTGGTGACGAAGTCCGGCGCTCCCTGGGGGATCACCTCGCGCAGCGGAGTGGTCGAGGTGACCAGCTCGGGAACCCTGAGCTCGTGCAGCTCGGCAAGCGATCGATCGACCGCGGCGAGGTTGCGCTCGACGACCTGACGACCCCTCCTGCCGTAGGTCTTCTGCACTGCGAGCCGGACGGCGTCGATGGCCTGTTCCTGGGGCAGAATCCCCGAGAGCGCGAAGA
>JBBRZV010000037.1:0-29210 GCA_038236365.1 Actinomycetales bacterium
GCCGAGCGCAACGTCAACGAGGGCTTCTCCGGCGGCGAGAAGAAGCGGCACGAGATCCTCCAGATGGAGATGCTTCGTCCGAAGATGGCCATCCTGGATGAGACGGACTCAGGGCTCGATGTGGATGCGCTCAAGGTTGTCTCCGAAGGTGTCAACCGCGTTGCGGCTGGCGGTGACGTCGGGGTGCTGCTGATCACGCACTACACCCGGATCCTGCGCTACATCCGCCCCGACTTCGTCCACGTGTTCATCGACGGCAGGATCGTCGAGGCTGGCGGGCCCGAGCTCGCCGATCGCCTCGAGGACGAGGGTTACGACCGGTTCCTCAAGGTCGAGGCCTGAGGCTCGGGATCGACACCATGACCGAAGTCACCCTGGCAGGGGCATTCACGGCGCAGGAGTCGGCGGCGATCCGCGGCGACTTCGCGATCCTGTCGCGCGCCGTGCGCGGCGGGAAACCGTTGGTGTACCTCGACTCCGGGGCGACCTCACACAAGCCACGTCAGGTGCTCGACGCCGAGCGGGCGTTCTATGAGCAGCACAACTCCGCTGTTCATCGTGGTGCTCACCAGCTGGCCGAAGAGGCCACCGATGCCTACGAGTCCGCTCGCGAGACCGTTGCCCGTTTCATCGGCGCGCAGGCCCGCGAGGTCGTGTTCACCAAGAACGCCACCGAGGGCCTGAACCTCATTGCCTATGCCTTCAGCAATGCGGCGGCTGCCGGGGCCATGGACGGCGTCGACCCGGCGCTTGCCGCCAGGTTTGCGCTCGGCACCGGCGACGAGATCGTCATCACGGAGATGGAGCATCACGCCAATCTCGTTCCGTGGCAGGAGCTTGCCCGGCGCTCTGGGGCCACTTTGAAGTGGATCGGCGTCACCGATGACGGCCGCCTCGACCTTGATGACCTAGACACGGTCATCACTGATCGAACCAAGATTGTTGCGTTCACTCACGTCTCGAACGTCCTGGGCACGATCAACCCCGTTGGTGCCATTGTGGCGCGGGCTCGGCAGGTTGGCGCGCTGACGATTCTGGATGCCTGCCAGTCTGTGCCCCACCTGGATGTTGACGTGGTCGATCTCGGTGTTGACTTCTTGGCCTTCAGCGGTCACAAGATGCTCGGCCCGATGGGGATCGGCGTCCTGTGGGGTCGTTATGACCTCCTCGCCGCCATGCCTCCCTTCCTCACGGGGGGCTCGATGATCGAGCAGGTCCGGATGGAGGGCTCGACCTACGCCGCGCCGCCTCAACGTTTCGAGGCGGGTGTCCCGATGGCGGCCCAGGCCGTCGGCCTTGCCGCGGCGTGCGACTATCTCACCGCGCTCGGCATGCCACGCATAACGGCACACGAGCATGCACTGACCGAGGCACTGCTTGCCGGCCTCGCCCAACGTCCCTGGGTTCGCGTGATCGGCCCCACCGATGGCCGCGATCGTTCAGGAGCAGTCGCATTCGTCGTTGACGGGGTCCATCCCCACGATGTCGGCCAGATCCTCGACGACGCCGGTGTGGCCGTTCGCGTCGGTCACCACTGCGCCTGGCCCCTGCACCGGCGGATGAAGGTGACGGCCACGACGCGAGCCAGCTTCGCGGCATACAACACGCTTTCGGAGATCGACCTGTTGCTGAACGCCCTCGATCGGGTGCCCTCGGTGTTCGGGGTGGCGATCTGATGGACCTCTACCAGGAGATCATCCTTGACCACTCGAAGCGGCCACACCACGCCGGCTTGCGCGAACCGTTCGATGCTGAGGTGCACCACATCAACCCGACCTGTGGCGACGAGTGCACGCTACGGGTGCACCTGAGTGGCGAGGGGAGGTCGGCAGTGATTTCCGACCTGTCCTACGACGCGCTCGGCTGTGCCATCTCCACGGCTTCGGCCTCGATCTTGGCCGACGAGGTCATTGGGCACACCGTCGAGGAGGCACTGGGTTCCTTCGCCGCGATGCGCAGCATGCTGACGAGCAAGGGTGCTGACTTGGGCGACGAAGACAAGATCGGCGACGGCGTCGCTTTCGCCGGCGTCTCGAAGTACCCAGCCCGGGTCAAGTGCGCATTGTTGGGCTGGACCGCCTTCACCGATGCGCTGGCCCGGTCAGGCGTCGACATCAGTGCCACCCCCACGAGCAACCCCATCGCGAGCAACCCCATGGAGATCTCATGACTGACACGACGACTGATCAGACCAAGGCGACTGATCAAACCAAGACGACTGATACTCCCGACAGCGCCAGCACCAGCGTGGCCGATCACCCCGTCACGGTGGATCACGCGTCTACTTCGGGTCACGCGTCTACTGCGGATCATTCCTCGGTTGCCGCCTCGAGCCCGACGCCGCCCAACGTGGCCGACCTCGAGGAGGCCCTTCGCGATGTCGTTGACCCCGAGCTCGGGATCAACGTCGTCGATCTCGGACTGATCTACGGCCTTACTGTCGACCAGCATTCGCACGTCATCATCGACATGACGTTGACTAGCGCCGCCTGTCCGCTGACCGACGTCATTGAGGACCAGGTTGCCCAAGCCCTCGATGATCTGGTGACCAGCCATCGCATCAACTGGGTCTGGATGCCGCCGTGGGGTCCCGACAAGATCACTGACGACGGCCGCGAGCAGCTCCGGGCGCTTGGCTTCAACGTGTGAGTCGAGCTGCACCAAGTAGGCGCGTTGAGGTAGACCCGGAGCGGATTACGCTGTGGGTAAACGGTTTTGCTGAACGTCATGGCGCGGTGACCTGGTCGTCACCCGAGTCTTCGGTTGCGCTGTCCCTGTCGGCGACCGACGGATCCATCGCGGTTCTGGAGCCCTTCTTCTCCTGCGTGAGGGTGGCGCCAGTGGTCGTCGATGAGCTCGACGCGTGGGCCGCAGCGCCCACGCACGTGGCCCTGGTTCTGGTTCGGCGCGGGGGGTATGCCGTGGGCCTCGGTCGGCGGACAGATCTCATCGCCCACAAGGTTGGCACGCGCTACGTGCAGTCCCGAACCGCCGCAGGCGGCTGGTCACAGCAACGGTTCGCGCGGCGCCGGAACAACCAGGCGGACGCGTTGGTCGGCTCCGTCATCGAGCACACGATGCGAATCGTGCTTGCCTCACCCAGTGAGGCCCTCGTGGTGGGCGGGGACAAAGCCCTGATTCGTGACGTTCTGGCCGACGCGCGGCTTGCCCGGTTGGCTCAGCTTCCGCGCCGAGAGCTCTTCGACTTGCCCGACCCAAAGCTGGCGGTTCTCGAGCAAGCCCTCCGCCGCGGCCGCGCCGTGCGCATCGCCCTCACAGAACCGGAGGCAGGGCTCGTCAAGTCCTGACGGGTCCCGGCCACACAGACCACGCCCGCGCGACCGCCGCGGCATACGGCCCTATGCTGTTGCACGGATGAGTCGGTCAGACGGTCGCGTCGATGCTGAGGTCCCGGGTTCCGGGTAACACACATCGCCGAGGAACGTCCGGGCTCCACAGGGCAAGGTGATGGTTAACGGCCATCCGGGGCGACCCGCGGGACAGTGCCACAGAAAGCAGACCGCCACGGCGAACCATCCGGCTTCGGTCGGACAGGCGTCGGGGTAAGGGTGAAACGGTGGTGTAAGAGACCACCAGCACTCCAGGTGACTGGAGTGGCTAGGTAAACCCCACCTGGAGCAAGGCCAGACAGCAAGCGTTCGAGGGCGGCCCGCCCGAGCTTGCGGGTAGACCGCTAGAGGTGCTCGGCAACGAGTACCCGAGATGGATGACCGTCCGTTTCGTACTGGTAACGGTGCGTGACGACAGAACCCGGCGTACCGACCGACTCATCCACCTTTTAGGCCCTGACCTGCTGGTTTGTGTTTCGGCACCGACCGCAGTCCGCAGCGAGTCCGCAAGAAAATCAGTGAGGACCAGATTTACGGCCTCACGAGTGCGATCATCAGAGTTCGGCCACAGATGGCTGTAGGTCTGGGTCGTGGTAGCCGAACTGCGCCAGTTCCTGGACCAGGCCCGGGCGAGCTCGGCGCCGTCCTTGGGGACGACCTTGTCTGGTCGGTCCCGTGCCCACACCCGGGCATCCCATGAGCGGCTCAATCGCGGGCCGGGTTCGGCGACATCCTGGTGGCACTAGCGCCGCAAGGGGAACCTGGAGGCGACGACGGGTGAGCTGTGCTGTGTCGCGTAAGGGTCAGCCCCTCCGCACGAGATCCGCCTCAGGACGATGAGTTTGCCTCTGCGATCACTCATGGCACCGGCCCCCGTTGCGGATACGCAAACGGGGGCCGGGTCGGACACCCTGTGTGGGGGGGGACGAGTGCCGATCGGTCGAGCGTAGGAGTGAGCACTTTGACTTTCCTTGGGCCGAGCCACGGCTAGGACAAGGCCCGCACATTCGCCGCGTCGAAGATCGCGGACTTCGCAGCCTGGTCGTTGATCTCCACCAGCCCCATCCGGACGGCAATGATCACTGCTTCCAACTGCGAGTGGGCGCCCAGCTTGGACAACACACGTTTGATATGACCACGGCAGGTATGGCTGCTGATCCCCAGCTCACGGGCGATGCGAGTGACATGGTTTCCATCGGCCATGCGGACCAGTACCGAGAGCTCTCGCGCCGACAACGGGCGGGCGAGGGGCGGTCTCACGGCGCGTGGCTGATCGACAAACTGGGTCACCAACCTGAGGTCCACCATCAGATTGCCCGGTTTGGCCGTGCGGATAGTGCGGAGGAGGTCGGCGAAGTGGCCATCTTTGGAGACGAACCCGCAGACCCCGCTCGCGGCCGCGTCGGCCACTGTGTTTGCGGTCACATTGGCGGTCAGCACGATCACCCGCGCTTCCGGATTCACGGCGAGGATCTGAGCCGCGGCGGCAAATCCGTCCATGTCCGGGAGTTGGATGTCCATCAGCACCACGTCGGGCCTCAGCGATTCGAACATCGCCAAGCCCGCTGCACCGGTGGTCGCGTGACCCACGCTCATGAGGTCCGACTCGCGGTCGATCGCTCCGGTCAACAACTCGGCGAGCGTGCTGTGGTCATCAACCACCATAACTCTGAGTGTGGCCTCTTTCGTCATCACACTCATTGATTGCTGCCCACTGCGTTTCTCCCCTGGCTATTCCGTTCCGGTTGCTTCAACAGTCGCTAGCTCGACGGGAGCCGCACAGGGTACTTGGTCCCGCGCTCGATCGAGCGGATGGCGCGGGCCGGGGGCACTTCTGCGCCAAGATAGGTGGCCGGCGTGCCCACGGCTGCCTGAGCTGCGCTCTTCAAACGGCGACGGCGTGCTCACGTGGGTTCTCGGACGGTGAGTCGAGTGGTGGCGATCCCAACGCCCAACCCGATCACCAGGAGTGCCAGTAACGCGGCAGGTCGCTCGTCCACGGACCGTGGGGCCGTACCCTCCTTGGCGATGATGGCCAGAAGGTCTCTGGCCGTCCACCCGTTCACCACTGTCTGTCCCGCGGCACCGTGCACGGTCTTGTTGTTCGTGGCGTCAGCGGCCAGGGCAGCTGTGATCGCCTGGTGGTATCCGGAGCTGGTCTCCGGGCTGGCTGGGCTCATCCCGAACCAGACGCCGATCGCGCCGGCGATCAGCACGACTGCACAGATCCGGCGAAGGGCGTGCGCCCGTGGTCGGTTTGCCTTGGTCCGATGCTCCGCGCCACCGCGCTGCGTGACCTCAGGCACGACATCTCGTGTCCCTCGGGCTCTTGGGCGGCCTCTCCCAGCGCTCCTTCGGCTGCCGCGTCTGCGAGCTTCCGCCCGTGTCGACGGGGCGACCTCATCAGGCTCCGCAACCAGGACGTTCGCCTCGGAAGCACTGTCGATGGTCTGGTACTGGTCCGTCCAGCCGTCTTCATCCCGGTACCGCAGCTGTCCGTCGACGTAGAACCACGCAGGCCGATCCTCGCCCATGTGACCTCCCCAGATAGGAACTCTCGGCGCCTCAAGGTATGGCGGCGGCGCGCTTAAGTCCGTTGAACGTGGGAAATGTGGCCGAAGGGACTATAGGCCCGCGGCGGCGGTGTTCTCAGTTGCTGCTACGTCAAATGTCGGAGGTCCGACTGCCAAGGCAAACCTAACCTTGAGGAGGGCAAGTGTGAGGCCAGTTGCTCAGGCAGGAGAACACTGAGATGAAGACCGGGATGGTCGTCTGGTTGATCTGCGCAGCGCTCTGCTTCATGAGTCTCGCCTACGGCCGCGTTGCCTTGTCGGCGTACTTCCTCGTCCTTTCGTGTGTGGCTCCGCCGTACCTGGCGAAGGAGCTCAGGCAGCGACGACGGCGCTCGTAGCCTTACGTCATGCGGATCACTCATCTCGGGCACTCGTGCCTGCTCGTCGACATTGGCGGCCAACGCATCCTCATCGACCCAGGTGGATTCTCACCAGGCATCGTGGATGTGACAGGGATCAGCGTGATCCTCGTGACCCATCAGCACGCGGATCATATTGACCTGCAACGACTTCCAGCGATCTTGGAGTCGAACCCTCAGGCCAGGATGTATGCCGAGCCGCAGGCCGCCGCTGTCATGGAAGACGCGGGGATCGCCGCTGAGCTCACCGTGTCGGGCAGCACCCTGAGGTTCGCAGGGGTCCAGGTCACACCGGTGGGCGAGCAGCATGCGTTGATCAACGAGGCTCTCCCGCGCGTCGGCAACCTGGGGGTCGTGCTTCGCGCGGACGGGGAGCTGAGCCTTTTCCATCCGGGTGATGCGTACGACGCCGAACCTGGGCAGGTCGACATCCTGGCGCTGCCGCTGAACGCGCCATGGGCGGCCAGCCGCGACACTGTGGCGTTCGTCCGCCGGATCTCACCGCGGGTCAGCATCCCGGTTCACGATGCGCTGCTCAGCGGCATCGGCCGCCGGCTCTACCTGTCCCATGTGGAGAGCTTCGGGCCCGATGGCATGGAGATTCGTGACCTCTCGGACGGCGTGCCAATCGAGGTCAGCTGACCCGACGCGCAGCAACCGGCATACATGGGGCGGTTTTGGTTGTTACCGTCACACGCATGCCAGATTGGGGAACTTCCGCGGCACTGAGCCTGCATGGTCTGTCAAAGGCCTACGGGTCGACGCTCGCGGTCGACCGGCTTGACCTCGAGGTCCCGCGGGGCTCGTTCTTCGGGCTCGTGGGTCCCAATGGCGCTGGCAAGACCACGACCTTGTCAATGGCCACCGGGCTCCTGCGGCCGGACGCCGGCACGGTTTCCGTCCTCGGACACGATGTCTGGTCAGACTCGGTCCACGCCAAACAGCTCGTTGGCGTGCTGCCCGACGGTCTCAGGCTCTTCGACCGCCTGACCGGGCTGCAGCTCATCTGTTACTCCGGACTGCTGCGCGGCATGGATCGAGCCGTGGTTGTCGACCGAGCGCATGAGCTGCTCGGTGCCTTGGGCCTCGCGGAGGCGGGTGGCACTCTGGTTGTGGACTATTCGGCCGGTATGACGAAGAAGATCTCGCTTGCTTGCGCCCTGATCCACGCGCCCCGGCTTCTCGTGCTTGACGAACCTTTCGAGTCGGTGGACCCGATCTCGGCGTCGACAATCCGCCAGATCCTTGAGGGATACGCGGATTCTGGTGGCACGGTCATCCTGTCGAGCCATGTGATGGACCTGGTCCAGCGGCTGTGCGACCGGGTTGCCATCGTGGCTTGTGGCCGCATCCGCGCGGTCGGGACGCTCGACGAGGTCCGCTCCGGCCTGACCCTGGAGGAACGCTTCGTCCAGCTGGTCGGCGGTCAGACGTTTGTCGGGGAGGGCCTGGCGTGGTTGCGCTCATCGTCCGACTGAAGTGGCAGCTTCTTCGCAACGGACTTCGGCGCAGCACCCCCCAGCTGGTGGGAATGGTTCTCTCAGCCTTGTACGGGCTTGCCGTACTTGCCCAGGGGATCGTGGGGCTCATCACCCTGCGCCTCGACCAGACCAGCGACGTCGCCCGGATTGCGATCACCATCGGTGGCAGCGCGGTGACCTTGGGGTGGGCGCTCCTGCCGGTCATCGCCTACGGCATCGACGAGACCCTCGACCCTGCCCGCTTCGCGACCTTTTCGATCCCCAGGCGCCAGCTCGTCCTCGGCTTGCTTCTGTCGTCGCTGGTCAGCATCCCCGCTGCGGTCACCACGATCCTGGCCCTCGCCACCGTGATCACCTGGTCGCGTTCAGCTCTGGCTGTGCTCGTGGCGCCGCTGGCGGCAGCTGTCGGCGTGCTCACCTGTGTCGCATTGAGCCGCCTGACCGCCACGGCGTTCTCGGCGATGACCCGGCGCCGCAGGGGCAAGGAGGTCGTGTCGCTCCTGGTGCTTCTCATCGCATTAGGCATCGGGGTCGCAAGTTCGTCGATCATGAAGAGCCTCTCGGCTCCCGGACTCTTGGCTCACGTTGCAGACGTGCTCGGATGGACGCCGCTGGGTCTGGCGTGGGCCGCGCCGGCCGCCATCGTCGAGGGGGCGATCGCTTCAGGCCTGTTGCGTCTGGCCCTCGCGGTGGTCTTCCTCGTACTTGCGCTCCTGGTCTGGGACCTCTTGCTACGGGGCGCCCTGGAGAACCCGCGGGCCTCATCCAGCGACCGCGTTGTCACGGTCAGTGGTTCTGGCGAGTCTGGGCTGGGATGGTTCAGCTGGATGCCGGCCACGCCCACCGGGGCAGTGGCCGCCCGCTCGATGACCTCGTGGCGCCGGGACCCTCGTTACGTGAGCTCGGGCGCCCTGATGCTCCTGCTGCCGTTGGGCCTGCTGGTTCCCTCGCTCACCGGGGGAACCAGGGCATGGTCGCTGGCTATGGCACCGGCGGCGGGATTCTTGCTGGGCTGGAGCACGCACAACGACATCGCGTATGACGGGACGGCGTTCTGGGGGCACGTCGCCACCGGGCTGTCCGGCCGTGCCGACCGCATCGGCCGATTGGCACCGACAGCGATGGCGGCTGTTGTTCTCCTGCCCGTCTACGCCGCCGTCGCATGCGCCCTCACGGGACGATGGAGCCTGTGGCCCGCGTTGTTCGGTATAGGGCTCGGGTTTCTGCTCAGCGGCTTCGGTGTCGCCAGTGTCATGAGCGCACTCAAGCCCTATCCGGTGCCAGGCCCTGGTGAGAACCCCTTCGGCGCCCCGCCGGGGTCGTCGGCCCTGACCATCGTGGTGCAGGCCGTGGCTGGTACGGCGGTGTTCGTCCTCAACATCCCTCTGCTCGCCCTGGGGATCGGGGCCATGCTGGGGTACGTCTGGATGGGCTGGGCGTGTGTGGGGCTGGCGATAGTTCTCGGGTCCGGAGCGTTCACGCTCGGCACGTGGTGGGGGGCCAGAATCTACGAGCGCCACGCACCTGAGCTGCTTGCGGACCTCGCGCGTATTCGTTAGCGACGGCGCTCATCGTGACTGACGCCCATTGCGGCTGACACCAACTACGAGCCCACTTCAGCCGTTGGGCCCCAAGGTGCTGTTGGCCAGCCAGGCTGCCCCGATGATGCCTGCCGAGTTGGCCAGCTGAGCGGCCACGATCGGAGCCCGCAGATGCAGCAGCGGTAAGAACTTGTCCGCCCTCTTGGACACCCCGCCTCCCACGACGATCAGGTCCGGCCACAGGAGGTCCTCGACGTGCGAGAAGTAACGCTGAAGGCGATCCGCCCACTCCTGCCAGGACAGGTCCTTGTCGTCCTTGACGCTCGATGCAGCCCGGGCCTCAGCATCGTGGCCGTCGATCTCGAGGTGCCCCAGCTCGGAGTTGGGGATCAGAACCCCGTTGTACAGCAGCGCGGACCCGATTCCTGTGCCCAGAGTCGTCAGCAGAACGAGGCCCACCGCGTCACGCGCGGCCCCGAAATGGAGCTCGCCAACACCTGCTGCATCGGCGTCATTGACCACCGTGACCGGGCGACCGAGCCTGTCGCTCAACAGCTTTCGTGCATCCGTGCCTATCCAAGCGGGGTCGATGTTTGCCGCGGTTCGCACTAGTCCATTGGTCACCACGGCAGGCAAGGTCACGCCGATGGGGGAGTCACCGATGTCGTCCTTGAAGTGCGAGGTGATCTGGGTGAGGATGTCGGCCACCGCCGAAGGCGAGGACACTTTGGGGGTCGGAATGCGGAGCCGCTCCTTCGCGAACTGGCCCGTGGCCAGATCCACCGGGGCGCCTTTGATGCCGCTGCCGCCGATGTCGATCCCGAGCGTGTGATGAGTGGTGGACATGAGGCCTTTCTGTGGCAACGAGGTCGGCGAGCTCGGCGATCAGGGCAGGGTGAGGATCTCGGTGCCGGAGTCGGTGATCAGAATGGTGTGCTCGAACTGGGCTGAGCGCCTTCGGTCCCGGGTGACGACGGTCCAGTCGTCGTCCCACATGTCCCACTCGAGGGTCCCGAGGTTGAGCATCGGTTCGACGGTGAAAGTCATGCCGGGCTCGATGACCGTGTCGAACTGCGGCGCCGCGTCGTAGTGGGGGATCACGAGCCCGGAGTGGAAAGCCGTCCCGATGCCATGTCCGGTGAAGTCACGAACAACCCCATAGTCAAAACGCTTGGCATAGCTCTGGATCACCCTGCCGATGACGTTGATCTCTCGACCGGGTTTGGCGGCCCTGATGCCGCGCATCATGGCCTCGTGGGTGCGCTCGACAAGTAGCCTCGACTCCTCCTCGACGTCTCCGCAGAGGTAGGTGGCGTTCGTGTCTCCGTGGACACCTCCGATAAACACGGTGATGTCGATGTTGACGATGTCGCCGTCCTCAAGAGGGCGATCGTCCGGGATTCCATGACAGATGACCTCGTTGACGCTCGTGCACAGCGACTTGGGGTACTGGCGATAGCCCAACGTTGAGGGATAGCCGCCGTGTTCGACCATGAACTCGTGGCCGATCCGGTCGAGCTCATCGGTCGTGACACCTGGCGCGATTGCGGCTGCTGCGGCCTCCATCGCCTGCGCTGCGATGCGGCCAGCGACCCGCATCTTCGCGATGGTTGCGTCGTCCTTGACCTCAGGACCGGTGAACTTGGCCGGAGCCGGCCTATCGACATACTCCGGACGGGGGATGGATGAGGGCACGGAACGACGTCCGCTGATCGCGCCTGGCGCGACGCTGGCATAGGTGATCGGCATACGGTGGAGTCTAGGCAAGACGGCTAAGGCTGACCCACGCAGTTGACCCAAAGAGAGGTTGCCATGGCGTTCTGGTTCAACGTGAGCACCGGACAGGTCGAGGACGATGCCAACAAGAGTCCGCAGGATCGGCTGATGGGGCCGTTCGACTCCCAAGCGGCGGCCGAGCAGGCGCTCGCCCACGCCAAGGAGAACACCGAGCGCTGGGATGCGGAGGACAAGGCGTGGGAGGACCGGCCGGGAGACTGAGCCCTCTGGCCTTGGTCCAGGGCTCGGGAGCCTCCAGCTCTCGGCCTGTGGACCATTAGCCCCGAGTCCGGCGATGGATGCTCACGGCATAACCGTCGTCGTCGTGGAAGGTCGTGCCCTGCCAGGTGCTGTGTCGTGCCAAAGATTCCAGCCCGGCCAGCTCGCAGGCGTCGTCATAGGCAGCAAGGGTCGTGACGGGGCAGTTGCCGGGTAGATGATCCGCGTCCAGGCCGAACCCCGTCACGAGCAGACCGCCAGGGTGCAGGGTGGCCTTCAATGCCACAACCGTCTGCTCCAGAGTGCCTTCGGCCAGCAACGGGATCACGTTGCCTGCGGCGACGCAGAGGTCAAACCCGCCCGGTATGCCGAGCTGGTCAAGATCGAGCGTAGAGAGGTCCGTCAGGACCCAGTCGAGACGGTGGCTGGCAGCATTTGTCCCCATGGCCACGGCCAACATGGACTCGTCGGCGTCGACGCCCAGGCAGTCGTAGCCAAGGTCGTGCAGGCGAAGTGCCACGCGGCCAGTCCCGCATCCCGCATCCAGAACGCGAGCCGGCGGGGGCACCAGTGCCGCGCAGAACGATGCCTCACCGTGCACCTCCTGGCCGGCTGCAGCCAGAGCCTCGAACCGCGCTGCGTAGTCGGATCCACTGCCCCCACCGGTCAGTCGGGCCCAGCGGGTCTGCGGCGATTGCTCGTTCACCCTGGTCAGCCGTAGGCGAACGGACAGCTCAGGTGTTGGCGTCGACGGCGGGCTCGCTGACCGGTGCAAGACCCGTGACGATCCGGCCAAGGGCATCGCTCCAGTGCTGTCGGAGATTCTCGTTCACCCCTGCGTCCGGGGTCTCCTGGTAGCGCAGGCTCAGACGCGTGCCCTCGCCCTCCGGGATGAGGTGCAGCTCAACAAGGGTCGAGGGCGCCTGCTCGTCGGCGTGCCAGGAGATGCGGACCTGCTGCCCCGGGTGATAGCTGCGAACGACTCCATGGCTGCCGTCCTCGCTCCGCCACGGCTCACCCTTTCCCCCGAGCTCGGCGCCTTTGCCCAGGAGCGCTTCGGCGCCGGTGGGTGTGGTCATGACCTGCCAGACGTCGCCCACGGGTTGCGGGACCGCTCGACTCACCTCAAGGACGGTGGCGCCCGTCGCGCTATCTGTTGGAACCTCGGGCCCTGTTGCAACTGTCATCGCGACCTCGATTCACTCCGCCCGGATCGGCCGGGCGGCTGGGGGAAAGTCCATACTGCCAGCACACCAAGATCAGGGCGATTGCACAATGCCCGGCGTCACGTCCTTTCCGTGCGCCGAGCGGCGCCACGCGGGTTGGAGGGTTGGAAGACGCTAACCTGAGCCGATGAGTCGCTGCCGGTCCAACTTTCATCCGGTAGGGGAAGAAGGCCTTTCCGGCATCACGACACCTCAAGTCTGGTGATGCCCGCTCGAGAGACCCGGGGCGAGGCTCGTCGCCGCATGTTCAGGCGACGCCGGCAGGTCGCGCTGACAGGTCTGCTGTTGTCCTTCGCCCTGCTCCTCACGGGTGGCTTTCGACTCGCCGCAGCCTTAACGGAGCCTTCTGCCGGTCAAGGGGAGTCCACGTCGAGCGCTGGGCCGACACCGGCAGCGTCGCTGTCGCCGTCGCCGACAGTGTCGGGGGTCAGGGACCTGACCCCGCGGAGCGGCGTGTACAGCGTGGCCGCCGATGGTACGGCTCGCCACGGTTCGGGAAAGCTGGTCACCTACCGCGTCGAGGTGGAAACCGGGATGGGGCAGGCTGCGCCCGTCTTCGCCGCGGCCGTGGACGCCACCTTGGCCGATACGTCCGGCTGGACCAGTCAGGGACGCTGGTCGGTGCAGCGGGTCGCAGGCGAGGATGCCGGCCTCGTCATCCGGCTTGCCACGTCGGCCACAGTCGGCGCAGTGTGCGAGGCCGCCGGTCTGGAGGACGCTGCGTACACCTCGTGTCGGACGGGGCAAATCGTCATGATCAACCTGGACCGCTGGATGCATGCCGTGCCTGGGTACCGCGGTGACCTGGCCCTGTACCGGCAGTATCTGATCAACCACGAGGTCGGGCATGGACTGGGGCTCGGCCACCAGTCCTGTCCGGGGCCGGGGCGTCCGGCACCTGTGATGCAGCAGCAGACTCTCGGGCTGAAGGGCTGCCTGCCGAACGGATCGCCCTATGTCGCCGGCAAGCTGGTCTCAGGCCCGGCGACGAGCTGAAGCCGCTACTCCTCGAAGGAGTGCTCAGCCGCGGGGAACGTCCCGCCGACGACATCGGCCGCGTAGGCGCGGGCTGCGTCTCCCAGAGTGGTGCGCAGATCGGCGTACCGCTTGACGAAGCGTGGCACCTTGCCCCCGCGCAGCCCCGCCATGTCCTGCCAGACCAGCACCTGGGCGTCGCAGCTGGGGCCGGCGCCGATCCCGATCGTGGGGACGTGCAGAGCGGCCGTGACGCGGGCAGCGACCGGTGCCGGCACCATCTCCATCACGACCGAGAAGGCTCCGGCCTTTTCCAGAGCAAGGGCGTCCTCGACGAGGGCGTCGCCCGAGTCCCCTCGCCCTTGGACGCGATAGCCGCCGAGGACGTGCTCGCTCTGGGGGGTGAAGCCGATGTGCCCCATGACCGGGATGCCGGCACGGACGAGAAGCTCGATCTCGGGCACCATCGGTCGTCCGCCTTCAAGCTTGACGGCATGCGCCCTGCCCTCTTTCATGAACCGGGTTGCCGTGCCCAGTGCCTGGGTCGGACTGGCCTGGTAGGAACCGAACGGCAGGTCCGCGACGATCAGGGAGTGCTTTGCGGCTCGGCTGACTGCCCGCACCAAGGGCACAAGGTCGTCGACCGTGACGGGGACCGTTGTCTCATATCCGTAGACGTTGTTGGCAGCCGAGTCACCAATCAGGAGAACGGGAATGCCGGCCTCGTCGAAGATCTCCGCGGCATACTGGTCGTATGCCGTGAGCATCGCCCAGCGCTCGCCGCGCTCCTTCATCGCCTGAAGGTGGGGGATGCGGATGCGCTTAAGCGTCGATGGCGCCGATCCGGCCGCGGGGCCGGGACCACTGCCGTAGGGGGCGGGCTGTTCACTCATCTGTACTCCATTGCCAAACCTGGGGACTGTGCTGGTTTCTGGTGACAAACCTATGGTGTCTGCGGGGCGACCTCCCTAGGTCTGTCCCGTCTTGGGGTGCACCCTGCCTAGGTTTGCTGTCTCGGCCGGTGCACCGTCCCTAGCTTTGCGGGTTCTGCTCCCGCCAGCGACTGGTGATCGGCAGACGCCGGTCGCGTCCGAACGCCAAGGAGGAGATCTTGGGGCCCGGGGCGAACTGGCGGCGTTTCCACTCGGCCCGGTCGACGAGCCCAATCACCTTGTCCACCGCGGCAGGGTCGAACCCGGCATCGATCAGCTCGGCCCGGCCAAGGGCGCCCTCGACGTAGCGGTCGAGGATGGCGTCGAGCAGGTCATAGGGCGGTAGTGAGTCCTGATCGACCTGGCCCGGGTGCAGCTCGGCTGAAGGCGCTTTGGTGATGGACGCCAGTGGGATCGGCGGCTTCTCGCCGCGATGTCCGGCCTCCGCGTTGCGCCACCTGGCGAGCTCCCATACCAGCATCTTGTGCACGTCCTTGATCGGCGCGTATCCGCCGACGCTGTCGCCGTAGATCGTCGAGTAGCCGACAGAGACCTCGCTCTTGTTGCTGTTGACCAGGACGAGGTGACCCTCCTGGTTGCTCAGCCCCATCCACACCAGGGCACGGACGCGGGCCTGCAGGTTCTCCTCGGCCACGCCGGTGAGCTTCACGTTGTCCAGGAACGCACTGACCATCGGCTCGATCGGGATGACCCGGTAGTCCAGGCCGAGGTTCCTTGCCAGTTCGGCGGCGTCATCCTTCGATCCCTGGCTGGAGTACTTGCTGGGGTTGCTGATCGCGACGACGTTCTCACCGCCGAGGGCATCGGCCGCAATGGTGGCAACAAGGGTCGAGTCGATGCCGCCCGAGACTCCGAGCAGCACCGAGTGAAACCCGTTCTTGCGCACGTAGTCCCGCAACCCGAGCTGTACGGCGCGGTAAACCTCGCCGACCGGGTCGAGGCGGGCGGCCAGCACGGCCGGCGCTGCGGCATACGGGGGGATGGGGCTGTCGCTGATGGTGACGTGCAGGACGCCGTGTCCGGACGGATGGGTTGCATTGACGGTGCTTGGCTCGAGGTCCAGATCGACGATCAGCAGGTCCTCGTCGAACTGCGGGCCGCGGGCCAGGATCTTTCCGGCAGCGTTGACCACGAGTGAGTCTCCGTCGAAGACGAGCTCGTCCTGACCGCCGACCATGTTGAGGTAGGCCAGGGTGCAGCCGGCCTCGGCGGCGCGCCGTGCCACGAGCTCGTAGCGGACGTCGACCTTGTCCTGCTCGTACGGTGACCCGTTGATCACGAGCAGCAGCTCCGCCCCGGACTGGCGGGTCTGGGCGACTGGACCACCGTCCTGCCACAGGTCCTCACAGATCGCGATCGCCACGTCGATGTCTGCAATCCGGACGACAGTGAGGTCCTTGCCGGGTGCGAAGATGCGGAACTCGTCGAACACCCCGTAGTTGGGCAGGTGGTGCTTGGCATAGCGGGCCTTGACCTTGCCCTGGTGCAGAACGGCGGCGCAGTTCTGGGGGAGCGGCCGGGCCGAACCACTCCGGCTGTATGGCGCCCGGTCCAGGTAGCCAACGACGACCGGAAGGTCGCCGTGGCCATCCGCGACGAGGTCGGCGGCCAGCGTTGCCAGTGCAGCCCGCGAGGCATCGACGAACGAGCGACGAAGCGCCAGGTCCTCGACCGGGTATCCGGTGAGCATCATCTCCGGGAACGCCACCAGATGCGCTCCCTGTTCGGCCGCCTTGGTCGTCCACTCTCTGACGGCCAGCGCGTTGCCACTCAGATCGCCAACGGTTGGGTTGACCTGGGCGAGGGCCAGTCGCATCTGCGCCATACCGGCAGCCTATCCACCCGGACTCCGGGGCCACTGAGCGACTCTCAGCGACCGTTGCCCTGATTGGGGGCAAGTCTTTAATGTCCGAAGGTTCATATTTTGTCTGTTTAGTGGGATATTCGCCCCGTCGCCGACCCGGCGTGACTCGAACACAGGAGAACTTCGTGAAACGACGCACTTTGCGCGTCCTGACCGGCGTGGCTGCTACCGCACTCGCCGTCTCGATCGTGCAGGTCCCTGCCCAAGCCGCCAACCCACCAGCCGACCGAGACCCGGCCGCTGCCCAGGCAAAGAAGTCGGACGACCTGAAGAGCCCGCTGGGAGAGAAGCAGCGTGCACTTCGCGAGGCGGCTGTTCAACAGGTCGTCAAGGGCACCGCCAAGATCGAGACCAAGGGTGGCCAGCAGGTCATCAACGTGGGCAGGGACAGGGCTGGGAAGAGCCAGTATGTCCAGTACGCAGTCAACCGTGAGGAGTCGATCTTCACGATCCTCTCGGACTTCGGAACTGCGGCGAAGTCGGCGACCACTGGTGGAACGGCTGGTCCGCTGAACAACCAGATCCCGGAACCCGACCGCATCTGGGGTGGCAACAACAAGAAGGCCAACGCCACAGACGACAACTCAACCTACTGGACGAGCAACTTCGATCAGGCTCACTACCAGAACCTGATGTTCGGAACCGGAGAGTCCTTCAAGGACTTCTACCTCAAGCAGTCCAATGGCAGGTTCCTGGCCAAGGGCGACGTCAGCGACTGGGTGAGCGTGCCTTTCAACGAGGCAAGCTACGGCAGCAACGCGATCTCCGACGCGGCCGGTGCCTGGCCGTTCGTCCAGGACAGCGCAACGGCCTGGTATGCCGCTCAGGTCGCCGCCGGCAAGTCCCCGGCGGAGATCAAGGCCTACCTGGTGCAGTTCGACAAGGTCGACCGCTACGACTACAACCACAACGGCAACTTCAACGAGCCGGACGGCTATATCGACCACTTTCAGGCGATCCACGCCGGTGAGGGCGAAGAGGCCGGCGGCGGCGCGCAGGGTGCCGACGCCATCTGGTCCCACCGCTGGTACGCCTATGCCAACGATGCCGGCAAGACCGGCCCGACGGGCAACCTGGCCGGCGGAACCCAGATCGGCACCACAGGCATGTGGATCGGTGACTACACCACCGAGCCCGAGAACGGCGGCCTCGGCGTGTTCAGCCATGAGTTCGGCCACGACCTCGGCCTGCCGGACCTCTACGACACCGCTGGTGGCGACAACGGCACCGGCTTCTGGACACTCATGAGCGGCGGCTCGTGGTTGAACCACGGCACCGACTCGATCGGCACCACGCCCGGCTACATGGGGGCGTGGGAGAAGCAGCAGCTTGGCTGGCTGGACTACACGCAGGTCAACTACGGCAAAGACACGCGGGTCGACCTGGGCCCCGCGGACCGCACCGGAAAGCTCCCTCAGGCGATCCTGGTCAACCTGCCTGACAAGACGATCTTCACCGACTACAACACCCCGCATTCTGGTTCTTTCGAGTGGTGGGGCGGCTCGGCCGACAACCTCAACACCACGATCTCCCGTCCGGTCGACCTGAGCGCGGCCACGACGGCCACGACGGCCACTCTGACCGCCTGGGCCAAGTACGACATGGAGAAGGACTACGACGCTCTCTACGGTGAGGTCTCCGTCGATGGTGGCGTCACCTGGAAGCAGGTCGGCACCTTGCTGGATGGCGTCTCCGGCCAGCCTTATGTTGCGGGCACCGAGCCGACGTACGGCAGCTCAACCTGGACGCCGATCAGCTACGACCTGTCCGCCTACAACGGTCAGAGCGTTCAGTTCCGGTTCCGCTACGCCACCGACGGTGGCCTGCACTTCGACGGCCCGTTCCTTGACGACCTGTCGCTGAACATCAACGGCGTCTCGACCTGGAGCGACAGCGTCGAGACCCTGGACCCGGCCTGGGTTGTCCAGGGCTTCACCAGGATGGGTGGCTCGACCAGCAAGGTCGTGGCCAACTCGTATCTCGCCGAGAACCGGGTCTACTCCGGTTACGACACGACCCTGCAGACGGGGCCGTACAACTTCGGCTGGGCCGATACCAAGCCGGACTGGGTGGAGCGATTCCCCTACCAGAACGGCCTGCTGGTCTGGTATTCAGATGGCGCGTGCACGGACAACAACACCATCAACCACCCCGGTTGTGGCCAGGTGCTGCCGGTCGACGCGCGTCCTGCGCCGGTGATGTTCGATGCTACCTACCGGCTCGGCAACCGTCGTCAGGGTTTCGACGCCACCTTCGGCCAGGAGGCCACCGATGCGGTGACCTTCCACCGCAACGGCGTTGCAACTGTCGTGGCGTCACAACCCGCTATCCCGACCTTCGACGACACGAACCCGGACGCCTACTGGTCATCGCTCAACCCGATGGCTTCCACCAAGGTCGCCGGCTCGGGCACGAGTATCACCGTCGTTAGTACTGGTACGAACGGTGACCAGATGCTCGTGAACGTGGCCTTCAAGAAGTAGCTCGGCTACTACAACGGAAGTCCCGGGAGCCTTTGGCCCTCGGGACTTCCGTTGTCCCCTCGGTCGGAGGTATCGGGCCACAACGCGGCGCAGCGTGTTCTGGAGTTGTGAACCCGGGCCTACTCCTGCCCTATTAACCCGTACGAAACACGGTTAGGGCAGGATCGCGATATGGATCGTCAACAGGAGTTCGTCCTACGCACCATCGAGGAACGCGACATCCGCTTCGTGCGGCTCTGGTTCACCGATGTGCTTGGCCAGCTGAAGTCTGTCGCCATAGCGCCTGCTGAGCTTGAGGGTGCCTTCTCCGAGGGCATCGGCTTCGACGGCAGCGCGATCGAGGGCTTCACCCGGATCTACGAGGCCGACATGCTGGTCAAACCCGATCCCGGGACGTTCCAGGTTCTGCCCTGGCGTGGTGAGAACCCAGGAACCGCAAGGATGTTCGGCGACATCGTTCTGCCCGACGGATCTCCCAGCTTTGCCGACTCCCGCTTTGTCCTCAAGCGTGCGCTGGCCAAGGCTGCCGAGCTCGGGTTTACCTTCTACACCCACCCCGAGGTCGAGTTCTTCCTGTTCGAGCAGCCGCTCAAGCTAGGGCTGCCGCCGATTCCGGTGGATCGAGCCGGCTACTTCGACCACGTGCCGCACGGGACGGGTCACGACTTCCGCAGGGCCGCCATCACGATGCTGGAGAGCATGGGCATCTCCGTGGAGTTCAGCCACCACGAGGGAGGACCGGGTCAGAACGAGATCGACCTCCGCTATGCCGACGCCCTCTCGACAGCGGACAACATCATGACCTTCCGTGCCGTCATCAAGGAGGTCGCGCTGGAGCAGGGTGTCTTTGCGTCCTTCATGCCAAAGCCGTTCAGCGATCAGCCGGGATCCGGCATGCACACCCACCTGTCGCTGTTCGAGGGCGACCGCAACGCCTTCCACGAGGCGGGAGCCCCCTACCAGCTGAGCCAGGTCGGAAGGCAGTTCATCGCCGGTCTGCTGCATCATGGTGCCGAGATCAGCGCGGTCACCAACCAGTGGGTCAACTCCTACAAACGGCTGTGGGGCGGGGGAGAGGCGCCCGCCCACATCTGCTGGGGGCACAACAACCGCAGCGCGATGGTCCGCGTCCCGATGTACAAGCCGAACAAGGACCAGAGCACGCGGATCGAGGTGCGCTCGCTGGACTCGGCGTGCAACCCCTATCTCGCTTTTGCCGCGATCCTCGGGGCCGGACTGAAGGGCATCGAGAAGGGCTACGAGCTGCCTGAAGAGGCCGAGGACGACGTATGGAGCCTGACCGACGCCGAGCGCCGGGCTATGGGAATCGAGCCGCTTCCGTCATCGCTGATGGACGCGATCAAGGCCATGGAGCACTCCGATCTCGTGGCCGAAACTCTCGGCGAGCACGTGTTCGACTTCTTCCTGCGCAACAAGAGGGCTGAATGGGCTGACTACAAGGGTCAGGTCACCCCCTTCGAGCTGGAGCGCTATCTCCCTCGGCTTTAGGGACGTGTGGGCCGTCCTCTATACATTGGACCGGTGCGTGCATCCCCGAGGCCTGTCAGTCGCGCGGCTCAGCTGGCTCGTCTGGGGTTCGCCGACCCGGCTCGAGCCGACACGCTGCTGGATGACCCAGCGCTGGCGGGCTTGACCGATCCGCTGGACGAGGTCTTCGGTGATGGTCTGACCGATGCTCTGAGCCAGGTGGCGGACCCCGACCTGGCTCTCTTCGGGCTCGTGCGCCTGATGGAGTCGTTGCGCCTGAACGACATCGATGGCGAGGACCCGGGGGGAGAGCTGATTGCGGCGCTTCGCCACGCCGGGCAGGGGCGTGATCGACTTCTGGCTGTTCTGGGGGCATCCTCGGCGCTGGGGGACCATCTGGTGACGCATCCGGGCCACTGGCGCTGGGTGACTGACGCGGGCCGTCAGGGCGCCGCAGAACGTCGCGACGCCTTGGTCGCCGCTGTGACCACCGCGGGTTCCAACGGGGGCACGATGTCCGCGTATGACGCCCTGCGGGTGGCCTACCGCCGCAACCTCCTGGGGATCGCGGCCCTGGACCTGACCGCAGAGAAAGCGGTCGACGAGCTTCCACCAACGGCAGCTGCGTTGGCCGACCTTGCTGCCGGCGCACTTGAGGCTGCCCTCGTGATCGCACGTGCTGAGGTCGGGGAGGCCGCAGACACGTGCCGGTTTGCTGTCATCGGCATGGGCAAGTGCGGTGGACGTGAGCTGAACTACGTCTCTGACGTTGACGTCATCTTCGTGGCTGAGCCGGTCAGTGAGTCCGCTACCGATGAGGCAGCAGCGCTCGCAGTCGGCGCCCAGCTGGCCACAGCGCTGATGCGGGCCTGCTCGGCGGCCACAGCTGAAGGCACCCTCTGGCCGGTGGACGCTGCTCTGCGGCCCGAGGGCAAGAACGGGCCACTGGTCCGGACGGTCGCCAGCCATCTGCAGTACTACCAGAGGTGGGCCAAGACCTGGGAGTTCCAGGCGCTGCTCAAGGCCAGGACCGTGGCTGGCGACGCAGATCTGGGCCGTGAGTACCTCGACGCTGTAAGGCCGCTCGTCTGGCAGGCCGCAAGCCGTGAGCACTTCGTCGAGGACGTCCAGGAGATGAGGCGAAGGGTGGAGGAGCATGTCCCCGCCGCCGAGTCGGCCCGTCAGCTCAAGCTCGGTCCTGGCGGCCTGCGCGACGTCGAGTTCAGTGTCCAGCTGCTGCAGCTCGTCCACGGTAGGGCGGACGAGACGCTGCGATCGGGGACGACGTTGGAGGCTCTGGCGGCACTGTCCAAGGGCGGATACGTCGGGCGCGAGGACGCCGCAGTTCTGGACGAGTCCTACCGTCTGCTGCGCACGCTCGAGCACCGGATTCAGCTGTTCCGGCTGAGGCGCACGCATCTGATGCCCAGCGCCGAGGGGGATCTGAGGCGGCTCGGAAGGGCCGTCGGTCATCGCAGGGACTCGGCCAATGCTGTCGTTGCCCAGTGGCAGGAGCACGCCCGCGAGGTGCGACGCATCCACGAGCGGCTCTTCTACCGCCCACTCTTGACCGCAGCTGCCAGGCTGAGCACCACCGAGGCTCACCTGACCCCCGAGGCCGCGCGAGAACGGCTGGCAGCGTTGGGGTTTCGGGATCCGGCTGGAGCGATGCGACATCTGGAGTCCTTGACCGGCGGACTGTCCAGGCGGGCCGCAATACAGCGAACTCTGTTGCCTGTGATGCTTGGCTGGTTCGCCGACGAGGCCGACCCGGACGCCGGACTATTGGCTTTCCGACAGATCAGCGACTCCCTGGGCGCGACCCCCTGGTACCTGAGAATGCTCCGCGACGAGGGGAGCGCGGCGGAGCGGCTTGCGCACGTCCTTGCCCGAAGTCGTTACGCCGCAGATCTACTCGTTCGCGCGCCCCAGTCCGTTGTCATCCTCGGCGACGTCGGGGGACTGACTCCACGCAGCCGCCGGGCTCTCCTTTCCACGATGACAGCAGCAAACGTTCGCAAGCACACGGCCGATGACGCCATGCTGGCGGCGCGCGTCGTCCGGCGTCAGGAGCTCTTCCGGATCGCGGTCGGAGACCTCACAGGACAGCTGGACCTGGCCGCGGTTGGCTCAGCTCTGACTGATCTGACTTCGGCCACAGTGCAGACGGCCCTCAACATTGCCACCCGCGCCGTCGAGGCTGAGATTGGACAAGCCTTGGGTACCCGGCTGCTGGTGGTCGGCATGGGCCGTCTCGGCGGCTCTGAGATGGGTTATGGCTCCGATGCCGACGTCATGTTCGTCCATCGTGCCGACGACGGCGTGGACGAGACGGCCGCCCAGCGAAACGCCACCATGGTCGTCCAAGAAGTCATCCGGCTGTTCGGTCTGGCGGGTCCGGACCCCCAGCTTGTCATCGACCCCGGCCTGAGGCCCGAGGGCAAGGCCGGGCCATTGGTGCGGTCGCTCGCGGGTTACGTCGCCTACTACGAGCGCTGGTCCCTCAACTGGGAGACGCAGGCTCTGTTGCGCGCCACCCCCATCGCTGGCGATGCAGATCTCGGGATGGCGTTCTTGGATCTGATCAACCCGATCAGGTGGCCCAAGGGCGGCGTGTCCGACCACGCCATACGGGAGATCCGCACGCTCAAGGCCCGGATGGAGGCCGAGCGCCTTCCCCGTGGCGCGGACCCGAAGACGCACTTCAAACTGGGGCTCGGAGGGTTGTCCGACGTCGAGTGGACGGCTCAGCTGGTGCAGCTGCGACACGCCTGGGAGTTCGAGGGGCTACGCACAACCGGGACGCTGTCGGCCCTTTCAGCTGCCGCCGAGCAGGGGCTGATCTCAGCCCCTGATGTCGAGACCCTGACGCTGGCCTGGACCTTTGCGTCGTCGTTGCGTAATGCCGCGATGCTCTGGCGAGGTCGACCGGTTGATGCCCTCCCCAGCGACCTGCAGGATGCCGATGGAATCGGACGGATCGTGGGCCGTAAAGCTGGGCAGGGGGCCGAGCTGGCCGAGGTTTACCGCCGCCTGGCGCGTCGAGCAAGAACGTCCGTCTTGTCCAGTTTTTACGAGTCGGCCTAGTACGTCGCCCAAGACGGGTAGCCTCGCCCTAATGAACGTGACCGGGGGGGGCTCAGACCGTCGGTTTGCGATGCCCCCGTATGCCGAAGTCTTCCGCAGCCGCGCCTATGTGGCGATCTTCATCACCGCGGCTTTGTCGACCTGGGGCGACTACCTGGCAAGAGTGACGGTCGCCGTGTTCGTGTTCGAGCGAACCGGCTCTCCCCTGGCAGCCGCCGCGACCTTCGCGGTCAGTCTCGTGCCAAGCATCTTCGGACGCAGCCTGCTTGCGCCGATCGCTGACCGCATTCCCTACAAGTACGTCCTGATCGCTGCGCACCTGCTCAGGGCCGTCCTGGTGGGTGGCCTGATCCTGGTGGTGAGCACCCAGGATGCCTCCGCCTCCACTGGTAGCTCCTCGGTCTCGGTCCTGTGGTGGCTGTTCACGCTGTTGTTCCTCATTGAGCTCGTCGGCGGGCCGGCCATCGCAGCGAGCCAGATCCTGATGACTGACCTTTTCAGCGATCGTCGCCTCTACGCGCGGGCGCTGGGCTTGCGAACGATGAGCGACCAGGTCAACCAGGCCATCGGGCTCGGCCTCGGAGGGCTGGTGGTGGCCTGGGTGGGCCCCGCCCTTGGGCTCTGGGTCGACCTCGCGACGTTCGTGCTCTCGGCCCTTGTCATCGCCCTGGTCGTCAGGGTTGAGGCCATTCGTGGCACGCCGTCCGCCGGCGTCGTCGGGTTCTTCCGAGACATCGGAGAAGGCGCCAGATACCTCTTCCATCACAGAGTTCTGGCATCTCTGCTGGCGCTGAGCCTGTGTTCGGTGTGGGCCATAGCGGCACCGGAGGCGGTCGCCATCGCCTACGCCAAGGACGAGTCCGGATCAGCGGGCCTAGGCGGCCTGCTGATGGCTGCCCCGATTCTCGGCACCGTGCTTGGACTCGTAATGGTCGGCCGCTGGCAGCCAGAACGGCAGAACTCCCGGATGATCGTCATGGCTCTCCTGATGCCCCTGCCGCTCATCGGGACAGTGTTTGGCCCGCCCGTTCTCATCGCCTGGTTGTTGTGGTTCGTCTGCGGGGTGCTTCAAGCCTTCATGCTGCCGCTGCAGTCGACGTTCTCACTGGTGATCCCCGCTCACATGCGTGGCAGGGTCTTCGGCCTCGCAGGTGCGCTCTCCGTGGCGGCGAGCGGCGTCGCGTTTCTGGTTGCTGGTGCTCTGGCCGAACAGTCCTCGCCGGCCTGGGCGGTCGCCATCTGTGCGGTGGCCAGTCTCCTCGCCATTGTGGTGCTCGCGGTGCGCTGGCCGCGTGCTGCTCTCGGAGTTGCCGTCGATGCGGCGTACAACTCCTGAGCTCTTCGAGTCAGGCCACCGATCGTCTCACGCCGATCGGGCCGTCCCTCGCAGGTCCAGCATCGGCTGATGTCGACGCCATGGTCCTAAGACCATGGTCCGATGGCGGTCCGAACCCCATTGCTGCCACCGTTGAAGCACAGCAACTCCCATAGGTTTCTTCGAACTGAATAGTCCAACCATCCGTTTGTAGCTCCGACCCCGTCCGTTCGGGGGTGGGAGCAAGGCGGAGCAGCAAGGCACTCTTCTCACCAGACGATCAAGTGCGACCCAAGGAGGATCATCATGGCTACTCAGCTCAACGAGATCCAGAACCCCATCGTGGTCAACAGTGCCGTCACACCCTTCTTTCGCGAGTCCCCGACCCAGCCGCTGACGTTCCAGGACCGTTGCGACTGCTCAGCACTCGAGGGTGATGGGGCCGGACAGGTCCGAGTCGGGTCGTGCGGCGCACAAGCACAGGTGCGGGTCACCCTGCGGACCGGTCCCCAGATCGTCTTCTGTGGTCACCACTACGCCCAGCACGGCCCCAAGATCGCCCAGGTTGCCGTCGTCTACGACGCACGAGCAGAAGCCGAGATCACGTTCTCTCCGGCCAGGATCACCACGGGAGAGCCCACTGGTCTTCGAGAAGTGAACTACTGACCCGAACACCCACGGTTTGTGGCTCCTTGGCGCCGGGAATGGACACGTCTCGATGCTGGCCTACCTCCAGGTTTCCAAGGGTTCGATCACAGCCTTGGTACGTGGAGAAGTCCCCGGCTCCGGCATCTGTTGCGCGGTGCGAGGGACTTCTTCGTGGGATTCTCGGCTGGCTCAGCGGTGCCAGTTCCTCTCCCAGCGAATGGCTGCCGCGACGGGGCGGCTGTGACTTCCGTACGGCGGCCGGCCCACGATGGTGCGCGCGAGGAACCCGACAACGATCCCGCACGCCGCGACGGCTGCGGCGGCCCACAGCATGATGGTGAGCACGTGGATGACGAACGTGAGCATGTTGTCCTTACTTCTTCCCTGGGTGCAGGGGTGCGTGCTGCGACGGTAGGCCGCAGCGGGATTGTTTTCTGTCATTCCCGACTGTGCGGGGCTTTTTCCTGAGGACAAGGTGCCTCACACCAGATTCTACTGCCACGATGGTCGTCGCCGTGACGAGCGCTCAACGTCAATTCGTTGCAGGACAAAGTCACCGGGTATCTCTCAGGTGGCTCAGAGGTCCCACACATGCGAAACGGCCACCATGGGCATATGGATGATGGGCGGCTTGGCATGACAGAGCAGCTTGCGGCGGCCGGCGGTAACGAGTCGCTTGGGCCGGGTGATCCCGCCCCACCGAGTCCATCGCACTGGTCTGTCCCCTCCGCGGTAATGGTTGCCGTGCTGACCTTCGCCGCGATGTGCGTGGCGGTTCTGGTCAGGTCGCCCCAGCTGCTCGAACCGGACGACTTCGCCTACCGCGCCTCGATCATCGCATTGACGCACGGACATCTGCTGAGCTTGACCAACGCGGACTACCAGACGCTCCTCAAAGAGCTCAGCAACGCCGGGGGACAGGGCGTCGCCCAGTGGGTCCACACAGCGAGCGGCACGTGGATGAGTGTGGTCACCTGATTTGGCCCCACTTCGGCCGTTAATCGTCACGAATTTTGGCCCCGGCGTGGTGGTGATGCTGCTGCTTGGTGGGGGCGGTGTGTCGTCACGAATGTTGGCCCCACCCAGGAGTCAGATCTTCTCGTCAGTGTTGTCACGGACGTGGAGGTCGGTCAGTGGGTACTCGAGTGGAGCTCTTCGAAGCGATCCGGCGCGACCGCCGCACGCAGGGTCTGTCGATTCGGGAGCTGGCCGAGCGCCATAAGGTCCACCGGCGGGCGGTGCGGCAGGCGTTGGCGTCCGCGTTGCCGCCGCCACGCAAGCCCTACGTGGCCAGGTCGCGGCCGGCGATCGACCCGTGGGCGGTTGTGATTGACGCCTGGCTGATTGCGGACAAGGACGTGCACCGCAAACAACGGCATACCGCCCGGCGGGTGTGGCAACGGCTGGTCGCCGAGCACGGCGCCGTGGTGTCGGAGGGGACCGTGTCCCGGTATGTGGCCCGCCGCCGGGTCGAGCTCGACCTGGTCAAGGTGGAGGTGTGCATCCCGCAAACCCACGAGCCTGGCGCGGAAGCTGAGGTCGACTTCGGTGAGTTCTACTACGCGTTCGGTGGGCAGCAGGTGAAGTGCTGGATGTTCGTGATGCGCTTGTCGCACTGCGGGCGGGCGTTCCACGTCGCGTATGGCACCCAGGCCCAGGAGGCGTTCCTGGAGGGCCACGTGTTGGCGTTCGCCCACTTCGGGGGTGTCCCGGCAAGGATCCGGTACGACAACCTCAAGCCTGCGGTCACCCGGATCCTCAAAGGGCGCGACCGGGACGAGGCCGAACGGTTCGTCGCGTTGCGGTCGACCTACGGGTTCGAGTCGTTCTTCTGCCAGCCGGGTTTGAAGGGTGCCCATGAGAAGGGTGGTGTGGAGGGCGAGATCGGCCGGTTCCGCCGCCGTCACCTGGTCCCGGTCCCCAAGGCCGCGACGTTGGCCGCACTGAACGAGCACATTGCGGCGGCCGACGTTCTTGATGATGTGCGGGTGATCACCGGCCGCCCGATCACCGTGGGCGCGGCGTTCGCGCTCGAGGCCAAAGCGTTGATGGCCTTGCCAGCTGAGGGGTTCGACCCGGCCCGGCTACTACTGGCACGTGTCGACAACCGGGCCCGGATCAGCGTGCGGCAGTGCTACTACTCGGTCCCGGTCCGGTACGCCGGCCGGCGGTTGTCCGTGCGGTTGTCCGCCCGAACCGTCGAGGTGTTCGACGGGTCCAAGAAGGTCGCGACCCACCAGCGGGCGTTCGGGCGGTACGTCGAAGTCTTGACCCTGGACCACTACCTGGAGGTCCTCAAGATCAAACCGGGCGGGCTGCCGGGTGCCACCGCGCTGGCCCAGGCCAAAGCCTGTGGGGCGTTCACCGTTTCCCACCAACGGTATTGGGACGCTGTGCGTCGTGCTCGTGGTGACGCCGCCGGGACCCGGGCCTTGGTCGAGGTCCTCCTGGCCCACCGCACCCTGCACGCGCACCTGTTGGTCGCCGCGATGGACCACGCCGTGGCCACCGGCTGTTTGGACCCCCAGGCCGTGCTGATCGACGCCCGCCGCAGCCAAGACACCCACCTCGCACCGGTGTTCGCGATCGCGGCCCTGGCCAGGTACGACCGCCCCGCCCCGGCGTTGACCGGCTACGACGACCTACTGACCGCAAGGAGCACCACATGAGCAGCGACAGCGCAGCCCAAGCA
Organism: Actinomycetales bacterium; assembly: GCA_038236365.1. Classification (GTDB taxonomy): domain Bacteria; phylum Actinomycetota; class Actinomycetes; order Actinomycetales; family Dermatophilaceae; genus UBA4719. The sequence goes on from JBBRZV010000037.1 coordinate 28,031, forward strand.
GCGATCGGCGCCGCAGCACACGAACTGCACCTGCCAACGATCCGCGCCGAAGCCACCCGCCTTTCCGAGATCGCCGCCCGCGAGCACCAGTCCCATCTGCAGTTCCTCGCCGAGGTCCTCTCCGCCGAAGTCGACGACCGCAGCGACCGGCGCCGCGCCCGGCGCATCAACGAGGCCAAGTTTCCCCGCCTCAAACGCCTCGCCGACTTCAACATCAACGCCGTCCCGGCTATCAGCGCCGCGACGTTGGGCCACCTCGCCACCGGTGGGTACATGGACGCCGGCGAGCCCGTTGTCCTGCTCGGGGACTCCGGTACCGGCAAAACCCACCTACTCATAGGACTTGGCCTGGCCGCGTGTGAACAAGGACGGCGAGTCCGGTACGCCACCTGCGCCCAGCTGGTCAACGAGCTCATCGAAGCCGCTGACGACCGAGTCCTGTCCCGGGTCGTCGGCCGCTACGGACGCCTCGATCTGCTGCTGTTGGACGAGCTCGGCTACGTCAAAATCGACCCCCGCGGCGCCGAGCTTCTCTTCCAGATCATCACCGAACGCGAAGAAAGAGCGTCCATCGGGATAGCAACAAATTTACCGTTCAGCGAGTGGGGAACCGTGTTCCCGGACCCTCGGCTGGTTTCGGCGATCGTAGACCGGATCACATTCAACGCCCACATCCTGGAGACCGGCACCAAGTCATACCGGCTGCGCACCAGCAAAAGAACCCGCCAGGTGGCATCGTGACCAACCCGGAACGTCAACAACCCGTTGACACCACGATGGCCTGCTACTACGCCGACGACCCCACCCGCCGGCCCCGGTGCACGCTGACCGCGACCATCCAGCTCGGCGCCGTGGCCTTGTGCCCGTCCTGCAACGCGGCCCGCTCGACCCTGGGCAAAGGCCAAACCACCGTCCCGATACCAGCCGGCCCGGCGTTCGACGTCCTGGGATGGGTTGCCACCGCCCAGCAACAGGCCAACACCGCCCAAGCCACCCTGGCCGCCGCCGTCACCAGAGCCCGCCAAACCGGAGCATCCTGGTCAGCCATCGGAGCCCAACTCGGCCTCACGCGACAAGGCGCACAACAACGCTTCACCCCCAGGACAACAACCCGACAACGCCTCGAAAGTGGGGCCAGAATTCGTGCAGACGGTGGGGCCAAATGACTTGACGACACTCA
>JBBRZV010000038.1:0-28717 GCA_038236365.1 Actinomycetales bacterium
CTAGGGGCAGAACGATGCGAACGCCCAGCCTCGCCGTCGCCACCTCGAGGCGCTGCTGCTCGGCACGGCGCACCTCCACGGCGGCGCGGGCAAGAACGTCGGCGGGAGGCACACCGGCGGTGGCCGCCATGCGCAGAGCCCGAGCGGCGGGCCGCCATGCCGACGGAATGCTCCCCCACGCCGTTGCTTCCTCGACGCCCCAGCGACGAGCTGCGGCGACTGTCTGAAGATGCAGTCCGAGCGGACCGCCGACACGAATGGCCACCGCCTCCATCGCCTCGACCAGACCAGCGCCCCCTCTCAAGGTCAGAGCGAGCAGGTCGATGACGCCCGCCACCTCGGCGACTGGCAGGGCCCTCCGGGGAGAACCGCGGTCACGGATGGCTGCCCCCCTGTCACCCCACGCACGACGATCCGACGCACGACGCCGGTCCGAAGAAGCGCTCGGCCAGGTGAGCACCGCGGCCGCGGTCAGAAGTACGACGACGAGGCTCATCCAAAGACCGGCCCGCGTGCCACCGCTCGTACCATCCGACCCACCCACCAGCGTCCGATGACTGCCAGACACAGCCCGAGCGCCAAGCTGACCTGAGTGAGCCGTGAGCTTCCATAGAGCTCCCCCGGCCCGATCCCCAGAACCAGCGCCACGAGGGGCCCCCCGATCGGCAGGACGGTCAGGACGTTCACAGTCGCCTTGGCTCCGGCGATGGCTGCGGCCAGACGTCGCTCGTGGGCGATCCTGGCCTCCAGCAATTCAGCGGTCGTGCGCACGGCCTGGGCAAGAGGCGCTCCCATGTCTTCTGTCAGGGACCAGGCCTGAGCCAGTACCTCCAGCTCGGGAGAATCTGTGGCCTTGGAAGCCTCACGCCAGAGGGGGCCGAGCTTGCGCCCGTCGGCCGCACAGGACGCCAACCCCCTCACCAATGCATCCAGCTGGTCGGGACGACCAGGGTCGCGTCGGGAGTCAGCCGCGATCAGCAAAGCCGCGGCCGGGGCCATCCCGGCCTCCAGCGCAGGAGCGATGGCCTCGAGAAGAGCGAGTAGCTCGGGTGAGCTGATCGCGACGGCCCGGCGACCTGTGCGCCAAGGAGGCATTTGCGCCCACGAGGCATTGCGCAAAGTCGTCCGTGCAGAGGTAGGCGGGCGGGCAGGCATCGAGATCCTTGGCAGGATCGACAGACGGCGCGTGACGAAGCTCTGTGGCCACACAAGGACACCGACCATCAGCAGCAGACCCACCGCCGCACTCACGGAACCACGCCTGGATCAAGATCCAGCAGGCTGGCGAAGGTGGGCCAGGATTTCCCGATGACAGTGTGATCATCAGTGCCTCGCGACAGGGCTGGTATCACCTCAGGTCTGCCGTCCGCGGCGCGGCCGAGAACGGCGACGGTGTCCACGAATCGACGACCTGAGCTGCGGCGAAGGTGGACAACGACCTGAACAGCGCTCAACAGCTGTGCATGCACCGCTGTCGGCGCCAGTCCCGCCAAGGCACCCAGGGCCTCGAAACGGGCGACGACGTCAGCACTGGTGTTGGCGTGCAACGTGCTGCATCCGCCCTCATGGCCCGTATTGAGCGCGGCGAGCATCTCGCGAACCTCAGCGCCACGAACCTCACCCACAACGAGACGGTCGGGCCGCATCCGCAACGACTGACGTACAAGGGAGGTGAGCCCGATCTCGCCCCGACCCTCGACGTTGGCCGGACGCGATTGCAACCGGACAACGTGCGGGTGGGAGATGGCCAGCTCGCGCACATCCTCCACGATGACCAGCCGCTCGCGCACGTCGACCTCGCCGAGCATGGCGCCCAGAAGTGTCGTCTTGCCGCTGCCTGTGCCCCCACTGACGACAAAGGAACTGCGCCTGCTCATCAAAGCCTCGAGCACATGGAGCCAGCCTGGGCTGAACGCCCCCCATCGAGCCATCTCGGCAAGACTGGGAGCAATCCGGCGCGGGACGCGCAAGCTGATGTGGGATCCCTCGACGGCGATCGGCGGGAGCACCGCGTGGAGGCGGACACCGCCCGGGAGCAACCCGTCGACGTACGGGCTGGTGTCATCAAGTCGACGTCCTGCGAGCCCGGCCAGACGCACGGCAAGTCGGCGAACCGCAGACTCGTCGCCGACCTCACAGTTCGTGCGGGTCAGCCCGTCGCCTCGATCAACCCACACCCCCGATGTGGCATTGACGAGGACATCGGTGACCAGCGGATCGGCCAACAAGGGCTCGAGGGGGCCGGCCCCCAGGACCTGGGCCGCCAGGTCTAACCGCGCTCGCTGAGCACCAGTCTCGCCCAGGACCACCGCCTCACCCTCGAGTACTCGCGAGACGAGCCCTGGTGTCGGGACCCTGCCCAGCCGGATCTGCGCCCAGACCGTGGGCGACACGCTCATGAGGCGTCCCGCCGTATGCCAACGACGAAGTGGGCCAGAACCGTATCGGCCGCCGCAGCCATGGCGCCCTTCGGCGAGGTTCCAGGTGGTATGCCGTGGAGCAGGTCAGCGGCCAGCGTGGGCTCCTCACGAAGGATCGCGAGCAGGGGCAGGTCCAACGCCACCGCGACCGTCTCCGCGAAATGGCCGCCTTTGCCACCCGCCCGCAGGCATAGCCAGACGTCCGGGCACGAAGGGATCAGGTTCTCGGCGATCGAGCTTGCGCCCGCCAGATCACAGATGCCCGACCCCGCGAGTAGGACGATCGCATCGACAGAGGGCGAGAACGCGCCGAATACCTCGTGATCCGGGCGAGGGAGATCGATCACGACCAGGTCCGTCGCACGGCTAAGTGCAGCGAGCACCTCGCGGAGGACCTCAGTGGCGAGCCGGACATCACGGGCGCGGTCGAACGAGAGCACAGCAACGCCGTCCACGGTCGGTAGCGCCCGCAGCAGCTCAGGCCCGTCGATACGCCCTCGTGCTCCCGACAGGTCCGGCCAGCGCACACCGCGCTCCTGCTCAATGCCGAGGGTCACGTCCATTCCCCCGCCGAGCCGGTCGCCATCGAGGCAAACCGTTCGAAGGCCTGCTTGGGCCCCGCGCACCGCGATTGCGGCCGTGAGCGCCGAAGCGCCTACGCCGCCCGACCCTCCGACCACTCCGATGATGTGTGCCGTCGTCATGCCACCCACGGTGGGCCCTACGCCACCCGTCAGGAAGGAGCGGCAGCCAGCCGGTGGACGGTGAAACCGGATGAGTGAGAGCTGTGGATAACCCAGTCAGGCCGACAACGAGGACGGCCCCCGACGGGGGACATCGGGGGCCGTCGACGCACCAAGCTCCGGGGGGGAGGAACTGGCGCGCCAGCCCACTCAACCCCAAACGGGGAGTGGGCATCTCTCATTGTGTGCCACCTCAGGCCACGAGTGCAACCAGGGCGCGCACCGGCCTCAGGACGATGACGGCAGTCCCTGAACAAGATGATGGCACCCCGCGAACGGGGTGCCATCTCACCGCGAGACTCGCGAGTTACCAAGCGTGAATCTATTCTGTCGCAGTGGGACAAGCCCGCCACGATCGGTCCATCAGTGGACTGCCCGCGCGTGGGTGCCCGTTTGTCTCGTGATGGTCGTCGGACTCTCGTCCGTCGGCTCACCACGTGTCTACTCCCTTTCGGCCGGGAACATAAGACTTGACTTTTGGGACAAATTGGGGGGGCTCCAAGCCGCAGCCCCTCAAGGCGATCAGCCACTCAGTGGAGGCGACCGACGAGGACCGCGTCCGCGATACGACCGCCTTCCTCTGCCCCGGCAACGACGGCCCTGGCGCAGTGCGTGACCCATAGCCCTACACCATGGGGCGAGCCCGAGCCGTATGCCGCAAGCGCTCCCAGGTAGGCCGCTCCACCCGCCGCGCCATGACCGACCTCGGGGACGGCGACACCGGTCGGGTCCAGCCCGCTGGCTCGTATGACAGCTCGCTCCATCGCCCTCGCCACCAGCCCGTTGCCGCGGACGAAGGGACGAATGGTGGCAATCTCTGCATGCACCAACGCCGCCACCACGACTGCCGGCGCGTCCTTCATGTGCAAGAGGAGGTCCAGGATCCCCGCCAGCCGTTGCCCAAGGGCGAGCTCGTCAGGAGCGGGGCCTAGGTCCGAAAGCTCCTGCGAGATCTCCCCTGCTCGCCGGGGACGTCCAACCTGTGACGCGGGGAGGAGATGGCCGGCCGCCGCGACGTGGATCCGCGCCAGAGCCTGGGAGGGCGCAGTGAGGACCATCTCCCGGATGTGCTCGGTCTCGGCGGTTGCCTGCACAGCGCCTCTCAGCATCGCCGCGAGCGGGTCCGGGCTCGTCGGCCATGCAGTGGCACCCCGCATCAGGTCGCGGACGACGGCAAGATCGATCTCGACGCCATCCAGGGCCGCGCTGGCCCGCGCCCCACGCACCCGCGACTCGGCTGCAGCTGCAGGAACCCGACGCCGAAGTGCCTCATGCCAGCGCAGCTTGGTGCACGCCTCGCCTGCTGCCTCAGATGCTTCGGGGACTCCCGGCAGCGTCGACAGGGTGATGAGCGAGTCGCTAATCGTGGACACGCCCAGCAGCCTAGAGTCCCCGGCCGGCGTGCGCCGTCCGACGGCCTAGAGTTCGCCACGTGCCCGGAGCCGCAGATCTGCCTACGCTGGCGATCGTCGTTATCTCGACAGTCGTCGCTCTCGGGTTGGCCTGGCTCATGGCCAGGGCGGTACGCCGTCGACATGAGTTCGGCTCCCCGGTCGACCGTGCCACCTACGCGACGCTGCACACCGCATCGCTGGCCTCACAGCACCTTCGCGACGGCCTCACGCAGGAGACTGCCTCCAGGGCGGCCAAACATCTGCGGGCCATGCTGGGCACCCAGGCAATCGCCCTGTGCGACAACACGTCCACTCTCGCCTGGGACGGCAAGGGGTCTCACCACAGGGAGCAGGTATGGCGGCACGCCAGCGAGGTTCTCGCCTCCGGTCGCACCGTGGTCCTCGACGCCAGGGACGTGGCCTGCGGGGACCCGAACTGCCAGATCCGGACCGCCATCCTGGCGCCGGTCATCTCCGAGGATCGCACCGTCGCCGCACTGGCTGCCTACGGCCCGAGTGCCTCCGCCGGGCTCGCCAGGGCGACCGAGGAGGTCGCCGTGTGGGTGTCGACGCAGGTCGGGCTGGCCGAGCTGGGACGTCAGCGGACCCGCGCCGTGGAGGCCGAGCTACGAGCGCTCAGGGCCCAGATCAGCCCACACTTCATCTTCAACTCCCTTGCCGCGATCGCCTCGTTCGTTCGCACGGACCCCGACCGGGCCCGCGAGCTGCTCCTCGAGTTCGCCGACTTCACCCGCTACTCGCTGCGTCGGGGCGGGGCATACACCACCCTGGCGGAGGAGCTGGGCAACATCGAGCGCTATCTGGCACTCGAACAGGCTCGCTTCGGGGACCGGCTGCAGATCTCGCTTCTGGTGGCGCCCGAGGTGTTGTCCGTTGCCGTGCCGTTCCTGGCGATCCAGCCGCTGGTGGAGAACGCCGTCCATCACGGGCTCGAGTCCAAGGTGGGTGTCGGGCACGTCAGCATCACGGCGAGGGACGACGGCACAGAGGCCGAGATCGTCGTCGAGGACGACGGAGTCGGGTCCGACCCCGAGGTCGTACGTGCAGTGCTCGCAGGCGAGTCGCGCGAGGACTCCATCGGTCTGGGCAACGTCGACGCCCGCCTCCGGCAGGTCTACGGCGACGATCATGGTCTTGTCGTCGAGACGGCGCCGGGTGCCGGCACCAAGGTGACGTTCCGGGTGCCCAAGTTCGCACCCGGCATACGTCCCTCGTCGTAGCCGCAGGTCGTATCCTCAGCACCATGTCCGAGCACACAGCGCCGCCCACGCCCGGCCTGCGTGCCTTGCTGGTTGATGACGAGGCACCGGCGCTGTCCGAGCTGGCCTACCTGCTGCGCCAGGACGAGCGGATCGGCGACATCAGGAGCGCGTCCAACGGAGCAGACGCGTTGCGCGCGCTGGACTCGGCTCCTGTCGACGTGCTCTTCTGCGACATCAAGATGCCCGGCCTTGATGGCATCGAGCTGGCCCGGGTTCTGGCGCGGTTCGCCGACCGGCCGCAGGTGGTCTTCGTGACCGCGTACGACGCGCGCGCGGTCGACGCCTTTGAGGTGCGTGCTACCGACTTCGTCATGAAGCCGGTCAGGGCCGCGCGACTCTCGGAGGCGGTTCGGCGAGTGGTCGCCGCGATCGAGGCAGCAACAAGTGTCGGCTCGGCGCGCCCGTCGGTCGCCGACGAGACGATCCCCGTCGGGCTCGGCGGCGTGACGACGTTCATCAAGCGCTCGCAGGTCAGGTTCGCGCAGGCTCAGGGCGACTATGCCCGGCTTCACACAGCGACTGGATCGCACCTCGTGCGCACGTCCCTCACAACTCTCGAAGAACGTTGGGCTGAAGCGGGCTTCGTGCGGATCCACCGCAGCACGCTCGTGGCGCTGCCCTTCGTCGACGCCGTGCTCACCAGCCACGGAAGCTGCAAGATTCGGTTGGGCGATATCGAGCTGCAGGTCAGCAGGCGGCACCTCCGCGACCTGCGTGAACGGCTCTCGACGTCCAGCGAGGTGGCCACGTCACCGCCCCCGACGCCCTCCTCGACCCTCTGATGGCAGATCCCGCGGGCCAGTCACACGGACCTCTGAAACGGGTTCGGGTTACCGGCCCGAGGAGCGGCGCACGGCGTCGAGAACCCGCCCGCGGCGTCACGACGGACATCGACGAGCAGACACGTCTCGGCGAGCTCTACATGACCGCGCTCGTACGCGCCCAGTGGCGACTGTCCCTTTCGGTGCTGGCGTTTGCCGCCGTGATGATCGGGGGGCTTCCTCTCCTCTTCCTCCTGGTGCCCGACACCCTGAACGTTCACGTCGGCCCGGTCCCGCTGCCCTGGCTGATCCTCGGCCTGCTCGTCTACCCGGCCGTCTGGCTGACGGGTCGCTACTACGTGCGTCAGAGCGAGCAGATCGAGCGCGAGTTCATCGAGCTCGTGGCTCGCCGGTGAGACACCTATGAACAGCTCCCTGGCCATCACCGCTATCACAGTGGTTTGCCTGGTGACGTTGACGATCGGCGCCTTCGGGTTCCGGTTCTCGCGGACCACCAGCGACTTCTATGTGGCGAGCCGGATGGTCACCCCGACGCGGAACGCCTCTGCCATCGGTGGCGAGTACATCTCCGCCGCGTCATTTCTCGGGGTCGCCGGGCTGGTCTACTCCCTTGGCGCCGACATGTTGTGGTTGCCGGTCGGATACACGGTCGGCTACCTCGTCCTCCTGCTGCTGGTAGCAGCGCCACTGAGACGTTCCGGCGCCTACACCCTCCCGGACTTCGCGGAGGCACGGCTGGAGAGTGTCGCGATCCGCAAGCTCAGCTCGGTGCTGGTCCTCGGTATCGGATGGCTTTACCTCCTCCCGCAGTTCAAGGGGGCAGGACTGGCGCTCCACACAGTCAGCGGGGCGCCGGCCTGGGTCGGAAGCCTCATCGTGGCAGTGGTGGTCGTGACCAATGTCGTGGCCGGAGGGATGCGGTCGATCACCCTCGTCCAGGCCGTTCAGTACTGGATCAAGGTGACCGCCATCAGCGTCCCCGCGTTCCTGCTGCTGTCCGTCTGGCTGAGCCACGGCCAGCCGGTCCCTCATGTGGCGCCGATACCACCAGGACATGAGTGGTCCCACCCCCTGGGCGGATTCGGCGGGGCGGAGCACCCCGTCTACGCGATATACAGCACGCTCCTGGCGCTCTGCTTCGGGACCATGGGCCTTCCCCACGTGCTGGTCCGCTTCTACACGAACCCCGACGGGAGGGCCGCGCGGCGGACGACGTTGATGGTGCTCGCGCTGCTCGGCCTGTTCTACGTGTTCCCACCGCTTTACGGCGCTCTGGGGCGCACCTACCTTCCCCAGCTTCCAGTCGGCACGTCCCCCGACTCGGTCACACTTCTTCTCCCCATCGCGGTCAGTCCGGGACTGGTCGGTCAGCTCATGTCGGCACTGCTCGCGGGAGGTGCGTTCGCGGCGTTCCTGTCAACGGCCTCGGGGCTGACCATCTCCATCGCCGGCGTCGTCGACCAGGATCTGATCCGGGGTCGGCTCAGGAAGGTCACCGGTGGGGACGCCCGTGCCGTCAACGGTTTCCGCATCGCCGCCGTGGCCGGAGTCATCGTCCCCTTCGGGCTCTCACTGGCTGCCCGGAACATCGGGCTTGCCGACACTGTGGGGCTTGCCTTCGCCATCGCCGCGTCGACCTTCTGCCCGCTGCTCATCCTGGGCATCTGGTGGCGACGCCTTTCCACCACCGGCGCTGCCGCCGGACTGGCCGTCGGCGGCACCTTGGCGACGATGGCCGTACTCATGACCATCTTCAAGCTGGTACACGGAGGCTGGGCCGGGTCCTTGCTTGCCCAACCGGCCGCCTGGACCCTGCCGATCACCTTTGCCGTCATGGTGCTGGTGTCCCTCGCGACACCTCAACGCATCCCGCGAGGGACAGCAAGGACCATGGTTCGTCTCCACGCCCCCGAGGCACTCAGCGCCGCCCTCGCCGAGCCACGCGACTAACGTGATCAGGTCCTTCTGCCGCTTACCGCCGTAAACAGACCGTTGGGCGCGACCACCTCGCCCACACATCGAGCCCGGCGCCCCGGTGGACGCAACACGCCACCCAGGGCCTGATGCCCGAGCCCTCGCGCTCGTAGCGTGGGATTCCCCAGGGCGGGGTGCCGCCCCCCGCGAAAGGACTGTCATGGCACAGGCTACGACCAATGCAACATCCCCCCAGACCGCACCGGTACTGTCGTTCGGAGCCCATATCGCAGACCCGGGACCGCTCGGGCTGGCAGGGTTCGCACTTACCACCTTCATGCTCAGCTCGTTCAACTCGGGGCTGGCTCCCAAGTCCGCCGAGGTGGTTGTCCTCGGTGTAGCACTGTTCTACGGCGGCATCGCGCAGCTGCTCGCCGGTATGTGGGAGTTCGCCAAGGGCAACACCTTCGGCGCCCTGGCGTTCAGCTCATACGGCGCCTTCTGGATGTCGTTCTGGTACCTCGTCTCCCACGGCAAGGACCTCCCCACGACAGGGACTGATGCGGCCAAGGGCATCGGCGTCTTCCTGCTGGCGTGGACCATCTTCACCCTCTATATGACGGTGGTCGCCTCGCGGCTTTCCGGGATCCTGTTCATACTTTTCAGCATCCTTTTTGTCACCTTCGCCTTCCTCACGATCGGCGAGTTCGCCGGCTCGGCCTCCATGACCAAGGCAGGCGGCTACCTCGGGCTGATCACCGCCTTGGTCGCGTGGTACGCCTCCTTCGCAGGCGTCCTCAACAACACCGCCAAGCGCATCGTGCTCCCAACCTGGCCGCGGTAACGTCACCGAGGGACAGTCGCCGACAGGGCGAGCCTTCCTAGACAAGAGCGCGATTCACCACAAGACGTGCGGGGCCTGGTGTCAACCAACCGGGCCCCGTCCGCGTCTTCACCTCGACCCTGGGGGTCACTGACCAAGCCCCTGGGCCGTATGTCGAAAGGGCTGGGCGTCCGTGCCCGACTGCCGATGCGTGCTTTCATCCTCGCCGGCCCCGGCGGTGGCAGTCGCCTCGTCATCGACGTCGCCCACCACTTGGTGAGCCGCGAATCCGGCATACAGTCCAGGCATGGAGCTCATCCCCCGCCCTTACGGACACCCTGACGTCGTCGCGCTGACCAACGCCGTACAGGCGCACTACCAAGAGCTCTACGGCGGCCCGGGTGACGACAGTCCTGTGGAGGCAGCCGACTTCGAAGCGCCCACAGGTCATTTCGTGGTGGGCTACCTCGAGGGTGCCCCTGTCGCGATGGGTGGATGGCGCCGCCTGGGTGACCGACCGGGTCTCCCGTCGCCGAACGCCGCCGAGATCAAGCGGATGTATGTGGCACCTTCCACCCGCGGGCGCGGCCTGTCGCGAGTTGTCCTGGCAGAGCTCGAAGCCAGTGCCCGGGCAGCCGGCGTCGACTGGCTGGTCCTTGAGACCGGGAGACCGCAGCGAGGCGCGATCGGGCTCTATCGTGCGTCGGGGTACAGCAAGGTGGACGGCACAGCGTACGGTCACTATCTCGACTCGCCCGAGGCCGTCCACCTCGGCCGATCTCTCGACTGACGCAGTCTGGCCCAGCCGGACGACCGCTCATCGCCACAAGTAGCCGCCGGACGCCCGACACCGTGACGGCCTTGATGCGCGACCCAATACCCGATTGAGTAGCCCTGTAACCCCTGCCTGCCATCTGGAGGATGTTGTGGCCCACGAAACCCTTGAGAACCTGTCCCAGGAGAACCGCGAGTTCCCGCCGAGTGCGGAGTTTACTGAGCGGGCCAACGGGAAGGCGTCGCTCTATGACGATGCCGCAAAGGACCACGAGGCCTTCTGGGCCGAGAAGGCACGGTCGTATCTGACGTGGAGCAAGGACTTCGACCAGACTCTCGACTGGAGCGACGCGCCGTTCGCCAAGTGGTTCGTGGGCGGCGAGATCAATGCGGCGTACAACTGCGTCGATCGGCACGTCGAGGCCGGCAAGGGCGACAAGGTCGCCATCCACTTCGTGGGCGAGCCGGGCGATACGAAGGACATTACGTATGCCGACCTGTATCGCGACGTGCAGAAGGCAGCAAACGCGTTGCAGGACCTGGGAGTTGCCAAGGGTGACCGGGTTGCGATCTACCTGCCGATGATCCCCGAGGCGGCCATCGCGATGCTCGCCTGCGCCCGCATCGGCGCACCCCACTCAGTCGTCTTCGGCGGGTTCTCGGCCGAGGCCCTGCGTTCCCGTATCGCCGACGCCGGGGCGAAAGTGGTGATCACCGCTGACGGTGGCTACCGCCGCGGCAACCCTTCGGCGCTCAAGCCGATGGTCGATGAGTCCATTTCGGGCGCGACCACAGTGGAGAAGGTGCTTGTCGTCAAACGCACCGGCCAGGACGTGGAGTGGGACGACCAGCGTGACGTCTGGTGGCACGAGGCCCTCGGTCGCGCGGCGGACACGCACGTGGCCGTCGGCCACGACAGCGAGCATCCGTTGTTCATCCTCTACACCTCGGGCACGACCGGTGCGCCCAAGGGCATCTTGCACACCACTGGCGGCTATCTCACCCAGTGCGCCTTCACGAATGCGGTGGTGCACGACGTCCACCCCGACACCGACGTGTTCTGGTGCACCGCTGACGTGGGCTGGGTGACCGGCCACAGCTACATCGTCTATGGGCCTCTCTCCCTGGGCGCGACGCAGGTGATGTACGAAGGCACCCCGGACACCCCGCACCAGGGACGTTTCTGGGAGATCATCGAGCAGCAGAAGGTGACCGTCTTCTACACCGCGCCAACGGCGATCCGGACGTTCATGAAGTGGGGCGAGGAAGTCCCCGCGAAGTTCGACCTCTCGTCCCTGCGCCTGCTGGGTTCGGTCGGTGAGCCGATCAACCCCGAGGCGTGGATGTGGTACCGCCGGGTGATCGGTGGCGACAAGGCCCCGATCGTCGACACGTGGTGGCAGACCGAGACCGGCGCGATCATGATCAGTCCGCTCCCCGGTGTGACCACAACCAAACCCGGCTCGGCCCAGATCGCCGTTCCCGGGATCGGTGTCGAGGTGGTTGACGACCTCGGCCAGGCGGTGCCCAACGGCTCGGGCGGCTACCTTGTCCTGACCAAGCCCTGGCCGGCGATGTTGCGCGGCATCTGGGGTGACCCGGAGCGCTACAAGGAGACCTACTGGTCCCGTTTCCCCGGTCTGTACTTCGCCGGCGACGGCGCCAAGAAGGATGACGACGGCAATCTCTGGCTGCTCGGCCGCGTCGACGACGTCATGAACGTCTCGGGACACCGGCTGTCGACCACCGAGATCGAGTCGGCCCTTGTCTCCCACCCCAAGGTCGCCGAGGCTGCGGTCGTTGGTGCTGCCGACGACATGACCGGTCAGGCACCCTGTGCGTTCGTCATCCTGCGCAGTGGCAGCGAAGAGGGGCCCGACATCATCAAGGAGCTGCGCGACCACGTGGCGAAGGAGATCGGCCCGATTGCCAAACCCCGCCAGATCATGGTGGTCGCAGAGCTGCCCAAGACCCGCTCGGGCAAGATCATGCGTCGACTCCTCAAGGACATCGCCGAGAACCGTGAGATCGGCGACGTCACCACCCTGGCGGACTCCAGTGTGATGGCTCTCATCAAGTCCGGCCTCGACGCGGGGGCCGGTGAGGGCTGAGGTCTTGCCCAGTTGAGGTTTGTCTAGATCGGTTCAGGCCGGTTTCGAGGGCTCAGGGGCTCTCGGAACCGGCCTGAACAGCGCATCCGTCATTCCCAGCCACACAACCGACGCGGCCGAGCTCAGCGCAGCTCAACGTCGGCGTCCACGCGCGCGCAGCCGCACGTTGGGCAGGTCGGGTGCCATCATCCGCTCTGGACCCGGGTAGTGCGACACCTCACCGAACCTGGTGTCACCGCCGACATTCCACTGCCGCCTCGCCTGCTCGATCTCCTCGTGCGAACGGGCGACGAAGTTCCACCACATGACGACCTCCTCCTCGAACGGTTGGCCGCCCAGAAGCAACAACCGAGCGTCTGCGGACAGCTCGAGATCGAGATGGTCGCGATCGGTCCCCAGATAGATCGCCTGCCCGGCCAGGACGTCCTCTCCCGCGACTCGTACCCCACCGACCATCGGCACCAGCAGATGCTCGTATGACGGATCGAGTGGCACGCTCCCCGCCCGGCTCTGCGGGGACTCGGGTGAGAGATCTGCGCCAACCAATGGCGCGACGCCCTGAGCTGGCGCCACCGTCGTGCCCACCCGGCCGACGAAGACCCTGGCCCTCAGCCCGGGGCTGTCCCGGATCGGCGCATCCTCGTGCAGAACGAAGGAGGGTTCGCCATGACGCGCCGGCTCAGGAAGTGCGACCCACAACTGGGCACCGTGAAGCACGGGGCCGTGATCCGCCGGCGAGTTCTCCGAGTGCGCGATCCCGTTGCCAGCATTCATGATTGCGACCCGTCCGGGCTTAACCAGTGCCGTGGTGCCGATGCTGTCCCGGTGCAGGACCGTTCCCTGGACGAGCCAGCTGACGGTCTGCAACCCCATGTGCGGATGGGGCGGAACCGACATACCTGCCTGGTCATTCACGTCGCTGGGACCGAAGAGGTCGACGAAGCACCAGGCGCCAACCATTCGCCTTTCCTTGTGTGGCAAGAACCTCAGCACCTCGTTGCGCGGACTGATCATGGCGTGCATGGCGTCGTAGACCCGAGCCTCACGCCCGTGCGCCGCCGGGTCGTCGGCGCTTCCGGTGTAGACATCAGCGATGGTGTTGCTCATGGACTGAGAATATTGCCCGGGTCGATCGACTGACCATGGTTGAGCCGGAGGGAACGGGCTCTCCCGCGAATCACGGAGACGTTGGGGCCAGACACTGGGTAGGGTCATGTGACACGTACCGGAGGTGGAGTTCGATGACCAGTCAGAACGGCGCGACCGAGCGCACCCTCGGCCAGCTGGTGGCCGACGCGACCCATGACATCTCGTCCATCGTGCACAGCGAGATCGCCTTGGCCAAGGCCGAGATCGGGGCCGATGCCAAGAAGGCCGGCGCTGGTGCGGCGATGTTCGCGGTGGCAGGGATCTTCGCCTTCCTCGCGCTGATCCTGCTGCTGATCGCAGCGGCATACGGTCTGGTCGCGGCAGGCCTTGCCCCCTGGCTCGCGTTTCTCATCGTGGCACTGGTGCTGGTCATCGTCGGGGGGATCCTGGCATTCGCCGCCAAGGGCGCCGTCACCAAGATCAACGGCAAGCCCGAGCGCACGATCAAGAGCACCCAAGACACCATCGCAGCGCTCAAGGCCAGCAGCTGAATGACCCGCACCACGATCGCCAACCTCACCCCCCGGCTTTGACCACCCCCACCCGCACCGAAGCGAGATCACCGCACATGAGCAACGATGCCTCGTCTGTGCTGATCGAGGGCCCTTGGGAGCACCGGTTCGTCTCCGCCAACGGTGCCCGCTTTCACGTCGCCGAGCTCGGCGACGGCCCGCTCGTCGTTCTCCTGCATGGCTTTCCACAGTTCTGGTGGACTTGGCACGATCAGCTGACCGCTATCTCGGAGGCCGGATACCGGGTGGCCGCGATCGACCTGCGCGGCTACGGGGGGTCGGACAAACCGCCTCGCGGATACGACACGTTCACCCTGGCCGCTGACGTTGCGAGCATCGTGCGATCCCTGGGCGAGAGCAGCGCCGTGATCATCGGGCATGGCTGGGGCGGCTGGATCGCCTGGTCCATGCCAACGATGCAGCCTGCCGTCACCACAGCAGTCGCCGCCCTGGGCATGCCCCATCCCCTGGTTCTGCGGCATGCCTCAGTGAGCAGCTTGGCCCAGATCAGGGCCAACGCGTACCTGGCCGGGCTGCAACGCCCCTTCGTGCCGGAGCATCAGATGGGCAGCGGCCCCGCGTATGTCGAACGGCTCCTTGGTGCGTGGTCGGCCCCCGGCGGGCAGTGGCCTTCGCCCGAGGTCGCCCAGCGCTATGCCGACGCGATGGCCCTTCCCTTCGTTGCCCACTCAGCTGCGGAGTACTACCGCTGGGTCGTCCGCAGCCGTTGGAGACTTGACGGCAGACGATTCGCCCGATGCGTGGAGTCCCTCATCACCGTGCCGGTGCTCGCTCTGCATGGTGATCGGGATGGCGCGGTGATGCCGGCGTTGGCTCCGCTGTCATCTGCCTACGTCCAAGGTCGGTTCGAGCACCATCTCATCGAAGGCGCCGGACATTTCCTGCCAGAGGAGGCGCCTGCCGCTGTCAACGCGCACCTCGTGCGCTGGCTCAGCAGCACGATCTGAGGATCCGAAGGCTCACGAGCTCACTTGCCGCGACACGCTCCCGGTATCAGCGGTCTCATCCGGCGCATCCGCCTGTGTTCACCGGCGCGAAAGTGCTGCTTGCCGCGTCAAGGACGGGCCGGGCCTCGGCGAGTGTGAGGGCGTATCCGGTCTGGTTGTCATCGAGCGACTTGGCGAACACGATCCCCACCACCTCGCCGCTTGGCGATAACAGTGGGCCGCCCGAGTTGCCCGGCTCCACCGTGCCAAAGAGCGAGTAGATCTCGCGGACCACACCCGGGTTGCCGTAGATATCGGCTCCCGTGGCCCTGATCAGGTCGCGCACCCGCGCTGGGTCGAGACGGTAAGGCCCATCAAGCGGGAAGCCGGCAACGATCGCGCCGTCACCCCGCTTGAGGGCCGGGCCCTGCCTCAATGCAGGCGCTTGCAGCCCCGGCACCGACAGAACGGCAAGGTCACGTTTGGGGTCGAAGGCGATCACGCGCGCGTCGTACGAGCGGCCGGTGCCCTGGACGCGCACGTGCTCCGCTGTCACGCCGGCCACGACGTGGGCGTTGGTGACGACCCTCTCGGGCCCAACGACCCAGCCGCTGCCTTCCTGTCCACGGTTGCAAGACTCGGCCACCCCTGTGATCTTGACGATCGACCCGGCAGCTCGGGCCACACCTGCCCCGGACGTCAGCTGGTTGTCCGGTGGCGAGACGGGTGCGATCGGCTCCGCCTGTACCCCCTCGAAGACGCGCGGGAATCCCTCGCGGTCAAGAACCGAACCGAAGCTGGCGAACAGGCGGGCGGTCTGTGGCGGCACAAAACGGTCAATCGTCTGAATGACCCGAGAGCCCCCGATCGCCTGGGCCAACGGCTCCGGAGCTCCCCCACGGACCGCGCCGGCCATGAACCAGATGAGAACCGAGGCCGCGATCACGGTGGCCATGCCACCGAGCACGGAGTCGATGAACCGGGCAGGCTTGACCCGCATCCCTCGACGCAGCCGGGAGCCAATGAGGACAGCGATCGCCTGGCCCACAGACGCGAGAATGAACACCCAGAAGATCAGAACCGCGGTGCGCAACCCGCCGTTGTTGTCCAGGCTGTCCCAGCGCTTCAACAGGATCGGCAGCAGCCACATCCCTAGTGCACCGCCGGCGAGGAAGCCGACCAACGACATCACGCTCACGACGAACCCCTGGCGGTAGCCGATGAGCGCGTAACCCACCAAGACTGCGGCCAGGGCAATGTCGAGCACGTTCGCGATCATGAAGGTGCTCCATCGGCACTGGCCCTCGGTCTAACCGACCCGTCGCGGGCTCCGATGAAATGGGCGGGCAGAGGTCGGTGGTCGCCCCGGTCCCAGGGTCGCTCGAGGCCGGCAAGCTCGATGACCTTGGAGATCAGCCCGGCCGTAAAGCCCCACAACAGGAGACCATCGACGTCGAACGCCGGGCCGGTGAACCCGCTCGGGTGGGTGACCATGAAGCGCCGCCCGGGGTCTGTGAGCTCGGAAAGCGGCGCCCTCAGAACCCTGGCAACCTCGCTGTGGTCGACAACGCTGATGGGGCTCGGTTCGGCCCACCACGCCAGTACGGGCGTGACCACGAAGTTGCTGGGCGGCAGGTACAGGGCAGGCAGCTCTGCCACGACCTGAACGCCAGCCGGATCCAGGCCGACCTCCTCCTGCGCCTCCCGCAGGGCTGCCGAGACCGGGCCGGAGTCCGCTGGGTCGATCGAACCGCCTGGAAACGAGACCTGACCCGCGTGCGAGCGCATGCTGTGCGATCGCTCGGTGAGCACCACGTCCTCGCCGCCATCGGCGTTTGGTCCGAACAGGATCAGGACCGCAGAAGGCCGGCCGCCCTCCTCGGGAGGAAGGAATCGGCTGAAGAACTCTGGCTCAGGGTGACCCAGCTGTGCCACCAGATTAGCCAGCCAGCTCGGCTGTTGCGCGATCATGGTTGGGTCGAAGTGAGCTCGTACCGCAGCAGCTTCGTGGCCTTGACCGGGTCCATCTCGCCTTCGCCGTAGGACGGGCACCACTTGGCGACCGTGCACGCACCGCATGCCGGCTTGCGCGAATGACAGGTACGTCGCCCGTGAAAGATGAGGACATGCGAGAGCATGGTCCAGTCCTTCTTCGGGAACAGGGCGCCTACGGCGTGCTCGACCTTGACCGGGTCCTCCTGGTCGGTCCAGTGAAAGCGCCTCGCCAAGCGCCCGAAGTGGGTGTCCACAGTGATACCCGGGACGCCGAAGGCATTACCCAGCACCACATTGGCGGTCTTACGTCCGACCCCGGGCAGTGTGACCAGGTCTTTGAGCCGGGGCGGCACCTCGCCATCGAATCGCTCGACCAGGGCAGTCCCGATCTTGATCAGCGAGTCGGTCTTGGCGCGATAGAAGCCCGTGGACTGGATCATCGTCTCGAGCTCCGCACGATCTGCGGAGGCGTAGTCCGCGGCGCTCTTGAAGCGGTCAAAGACCGACGGAGTCACCATGTTCACCCGTATGTCCGTGGTCTGGGCAGACATCACTGTGGCAATGAGCAGCTGCAACGGGTTCTCGAAGTCGAGCTCGCACCGCGCGTCCGGGTAGCGCTCCACCAACCCTCGGTAGATCTTGCGGGCGCGACGAGTCAGAGCGGCTGAGGTCTCGGGGCTCGATGTGGATGGCACCCCGTCAGACTAAGCGACTCGCAATCGCGCCGGTCAGGGCGCGTGGACGATGCGGGACCAACGGCATTGCTCTGGCAGACTGTCCGCCGTGGACATCGACGTCGTAAGAAAAGCCCCCCTCTTCGCAGCGCTCAACGATGAATCTGCCCGGGCTCTTATGGAATCGATGACGTCATCGCATCTCGAGCGGAGTGACATCCTCTTTCGCGAGGGCGAGCAGGGGGATCGTCTCTACGTGATCGGCGAGGGCAAGATCAAGCTTGGACGCTCCAGTGTCGACGGTCGGGAGAACCTCCTGGCCATCCTGGGGCCAGGCGAGATGTTCGGCGAGCTGAGCCTCTTCGACCCCGGTCCCCGCACCGCGACGGCCACGGCCATCGCCGAGACTCAGCTTATTGCTCTCGGCCACGAGGACCTCGACTCCTTCCTCCTGAGTCGCCCGGCCGTTGCCGCGAACCTCCTGGCCGCGCTGGCCCGTCGCCTTCGTCGCACAAACGAGGCGCTCGCCGACCTTGTGTTCACCGACGTGCCGGGCCGGGTCGCCAAAGCCCTGCTCGATCTGTCCACGCGTTTCGGACGCCCAGCCGATGAGGGAATCCTGGTGGCTCACGAGCTGACCCAGGAGGAGCTGGCCCAGCTTGTGGGCGCCTCCCGCGAGACGGTCAACAAGGCACTTGCCGACTTCGCGTCGCGTGGCTGGATCAAGCTTGAGGCCCGCGCCGTGGTGCTGACCGACGTCGAACGCCTCAGGCGCCGCGCCCGCTGACCCCTCCCCCTCTTTCCCCACCAGGTGTCAGAGTGATGGCAGTGATGTGTTGGGCCGGTTGTGGAGGCCCAGGTAGTCGAGCTGGGCCAACACGCTGAGCCGGGCTGCTGGCCAGAGGTCATGCGGAACATCGGCGTAGACCATAGCAACGACGGCGTCGGCATCGCCGGCACCGGTTTCGACCGCCGCCCGCACCTGCTCCAGACGCGCCCGTCGGTGGTCGATGTAGTAGCGCATCACACCCGCCGCGTCCGGCAGGGTGGGACCGTGACCCGGGAGGATCTGGGTCACCTCCCGTGAACCGGTCATGGTCTCGATGCGCTGCAACGACACGAGGTATGCCGCGAGCTCGCCGTCAGGCCACGCCACCACCGAGGTGCCGCGACCCAGGACGGTGTCGCCGGTGAGCAGGGCGTTCTCGGCGGCCAACAGGAAGGACAGCGAGTCGCTGGTGTGCCCGGGCGTTGCCACCACCACCAGCTCAAGGCCATCGACGACCAGCTGGTCGGCGTCGGCCAGGTCGTCGTGCCCCGGGCCGAGCGCCCGCACCGGCGCACCGGTGAGCTCAGCGAAACGCCGTGCCGACTGGGCGTGGTCCCAATGGCCATGGGTGAGGAGTGTCAACGAGACGTGGGCCCCGCGAGACGCGACCAGATCGAGCACTCGCTGGAGATGCATGTCATCAAGCGGCCCGGGATCGACGACCACGGCGTCGGTCGAACCCGGCTCGATCAGGACCCAGGTGTTCGTGCCCTCCAGCGTCATCACTCCCGGGTTGGATGCGAGCACGCACGTCGCACGTGAGGTGATGTCGCCGCCGACCCAGGGAGCCCCGGAGGCGAACGTCATGCCCCCGCCCGCGGGACGTGACCGAGAGGCAGGGTGCAGCGGATGACCAGAGCGCCGTCTGCCCGGGTCGCAACGGGTGTGATCGGTGCCATTGGTGCGTCAGCGGTCAGGAACTCAGCGACTGAGCGTGCCGCTGCAACCTGCTCGACGCATACGACCGTCGGCGGCAACATCAAGGCAGACCCA
The DNA here is from genome assembly GCA_038236365.1 of Actinomycetales bacterium. GTDB lineage: Bacteria > Actinomycetota > Actinomycetes > Actinomycetales > Dermatophilaceae > UBA4719. Next base: position 19,344 of record JBBRZV010000038.1, read on the forward strand.
CTGGCATAGTCCTGGAGCAGACGCGCCGGCTCGGCCCAGTCTGCGTGGTCAGCCTCACTTGTCTGGTCGTCGGCGATCTGACCGACCGGCAGTAGTGCGGCGAAAAACCTCGTGTCGTAACGCTTTGGCTCAAACTCCGGCGTGATCCAGCGGGCCCGCGCCCGGAGGAGATCAGCGCGAAGCACCAGTCCGCGGCGGATCAGCATCTGGGCCAGAGAGGTCTCATGGGACAACAACGCGCCACGTTCGGCCTGCCACCCTGGACCGCTGACATCCCCGACCACTGAGTCGGCGTCGGTCCCTGCCAGCAGCACCCCGCACTCCTCGAACACCTCACGAACGGCCGCGACAACGAGCTCACGCGCAACCACCTCATCGGCGAAGAGGGTTCGTGACCACTCGGCCGGCGAGGGTCCGACCCAGGGCAGGTCCGGGTCGGCATCGCGTGGGTCCACTCCACCGCCCGGAAAGACCATCATCCGCGGCGCGAAGGCCATCGTGGCCACGCGACGGAGCATGAAGACGTCGATACCGCCAGGGGACAGAGAGCCAGCGGACGCAGCCGATCCTTGCCGCCCAGCACTGCTCTCTCCGCCCGTCTCAACCGCCGCTCGGTCACGCAGGATCATGACCGTCGCCGCTGACCGGGGAGTGACCGCTTCGGTCCGCCGGCTCTCAAGCCATTCCCTGGCACGATCAGCCAGTGGACCAACGGCGAAGTCGCGAACCTGACTGGTAATGCTCAGTCCTGGACGGAGACGATGATCTCGACCTCGACCGGAGAGTCGAGTGGAAGAACCGAGACACCCACCGCCGAACGCGCGTGGACACCGGCATCCCCGAACGCCTTGCCGAGCAGCTCGGAGGCGCCGTTGACGACGCCCGGCTGTCCGGTGAACGTGGGGTCGCTGGCCACGAATCCGACGACCTTGATCACCCTGGTCACCTTGTCCAGGTCGCCGATGACGGACTTCACTGCGGCGATGGCGTTCAGGGCGCAGGTCTCCGCCAGCTTCTTGGCGTCAACCGCAGGGACGAGTCCGTGGCCGTCGCCCACCTTGCCCGTCTGCACCAGGACGCCCGACACCATCGGCAGCTGCCCAGAGGTGAAGATCATGTTGCCGTCACGCAGAGCGGGGACATATGCCGCCACCGGCGTGGCCACATCGGGGACGGTGAGCCCTAGCGCGGCCAGACGATCCTCAACAACAGGCATGCTCTAGGCCTTCTCTCGCTTGAGGTAAGCCACCAGACCGTTGCCGTCCGGACCCGCCAGAACCTGCACGAGCTCCCAGCCGTCCTCGCCCCACTGGTCGAGGATCTGCTTGGTGGCGTGCACGATCAGCGGAACCGTTGCGTACTCCCAGTTGGTCATGATGGAAGCCTAGACCGGGCTGAGAGGATGCCTCAATGGCCACCGATGCCGATTCCCGCACCATCCTGACCCGGGCTGCTCCCCGTCCCTTACGCACGACGGCTTACGGACCGGACGCAGCCCAGGTGTATGACGTCCGGTCACCGACCGGCGCACCTCGCAGTACAGCCGTCGCCGTCATACACGGCGGGTTCTGGCAGGCCGAGTTCGACCGGGCGCATGCCGCGAGCCAGGCACAAGCCTTTGCGGACAATGGTTTTCACGTTGCCGTGGTGGAGTACCGCAGAGTGGGCATGTCAGGTGGCGGCTGGCCAGGGACCTTCCAGGACGTCGTAGCGGCGGTGGCCGCGGTACGCGCGGACCCCGGGCTGCCCGATCGCGTTGTGCTGGTGGGACATTCAGCCGGCGGCCATCTGGCCGCCCTGCTGGCGAGCCAGCCCTATGCCCGAGGTCTCGTTGGCGCCGTGTGCCTTGCAGGATGCGTCGACCTCGCGATGACTGCCCGGATGGGTCTGGGAGACGGCGCCGCTCAGACCCTGATGGGTGGCGAACCTTCCGAGCTTCCCGTCGCCTACGCCGAAGCCGACCCTGCCGCCCTCACGCCCATCGCGCCGCTGGTTCTGCTTCACGGAGCCGACGACCAGGTGGTGCCCCCGGAGGTCTCACGGTCGTATGCGGACCGGATCCGAGCGTCAGCCCGAGGGCACGCCGAGGTGCGACGCACCGTCATACCAGCCTGTGGGCATTTCGGCCTGATCGACCCCGGGCACGCGGCGTTTGCCCTGGTTCTGGACGCGGTCCGATCCCTCGACCTCTAGGCTCATCCGCATGGCACGAGGCACGACTGCGGGCGCAACGTCAGCCCGCGACACCGACTGGGACGGCGTGCGGCTGCATATCGTCACAGGCAAGGGTGGCACCGGCAAGACGACCGTCGCGGCCGCGCTAGCCCTCGCTCTTGCAGGCCGCGGCCACCGAGTGCTGCTGGCCGAGGTCGAGGGACGACAGGGCATCAGCCAGACCTTCGACGTGGCTCCGCTGGCTTCGGTCGAAGCCCACATCGCTCATGCGCCACACGGCGGCGAGGTCTTCGGGCTGTCGGTGGACGCCAAGGCCGCCCTGCTGGAGTACCTCCACCTGTTCTACAAGCTGGGTCGCGCGGGGGGGTTGTTGGAGCGGTTCGGCGCCATTGACTTCGCCACCACGATCGCTCCCGGGGTGCGCGACGTCCTGCTCAGCGGCAAGATCTACGAGGCGGTGCGGCGCCGGAAGGACCCCAGGGCCAAGGGTCCCGGCGCAGCGCGGGTCTACGACGCGGTCGTCCTGGATGCCCCACCCACGGGGCGCGTCGTGCGCTTCCTCAACGTCAACAACGAGGTGGCCGACCTGGCGAAGGTCGGACCGATCCGCTCCCAGGCCAACTCGATCACCGCGATGCTGAAGTCTCCCCAGACGGTGGTCCACGTCGTGACCCTGCTTGAGGAGATGCCGGTCCAGGAGACGGTCGACGTGATCGGAGACCTGCGAACCGCCGGTATGCCGATCGGTGGCGTCGTCGTCAACCAGGTGCGCGAGGAGATCCTGACCCGCAAGGCCCTGACGGCTGCCGCCAGGTCGAGAATCTCGCGTGCGGACGTCGCAGCAGACCTGAAACGGGTCAAGGTGCATGCGATTGACGAAGTGGTCGACGGCCTGTTGGTCGAAGCGAGGGAGCACGCCGAGCGCGTTGCCCTCGAACGCGATGAGGCCAAGGTCATCGCGGAGCTTCGACGGCCCACCTATCGGCTGCCGTCCCTGCCCGAGGGCATCGACGTCAACGGAATCCGTGAGCTTGCCGAGACGCTCGTGGCCCAGGGAATGGCGTGATGGAGCCGGTCCTGGACATCGACGCCCTGATCAACGACCCGGAGACCCGGATCATCGTGTGCTGCGGCTCCGGCGGCGTGGGGAAGACCACGACGGCTGCCGCCCTGGGGCTGCGCGCCGCCGAGTCCGGCCGCCGTGTCGTCGTGTTGACCATCGACCCCGCCCGCCGACTGGCGCAGTCGCTGGGCCTGGCCCTGCTGGACAACACGCCCAGCCCGGTCCAGGGCATCGACCTCGGCAAGGGCGGCACGCTCGACGCGATGATGCTCGACATGAAGCGCACCTTCGACGAGGTCGTCGAGGCGCACGCCACCCCCGACAAGGCCGAGCAGATTCTGGCCAACCCCTTCTACCAAGCCGTCTCGAGCTCCTTCGCCGGAACCCAGGAGTACATGGCCATGGAGAAGCTCGGCCAGCTCAGGGTCGAGGCTGATCGAGACCCTGACAATCCGCGCTGGGACCTCATCGTCGTCGACACCCCGCCCTCGCGCTCGGCCCTGGACTTCCTGGACGCCCCCAAACGCCTCGGTTCCTTCCTGGACGGCCGCTTTATCCGCCTGCTGGCCCGGCCCGCGAAGGCGGGCGGCCGCGCCTACCTGAAGGTCTTCAGTGCCGGCGTGAACATCGTCACCACGACCCTGACCAAGGTGCTCGGCGGGCAGGTACTCACGGACGTCCAGACGTTCGTTGCCGCGCTGGACACCATGTTCGGCGGGTTCCGCGAGCGCGCCGACCACACCTATGCCCTGCTCAAGGACGACGGGACGGCTTTTCTCGTTGTTGCGGCCCCCGAACGCGACGCGCTGCGGGAGGCGTCCTACTTCGTGGACCGCCTCGACGAGGAGGAGATGCCGTTGGCCGGGCTCGTGATCAACCGCGTGTATCGCCTGTCGGCGCCTGGGCTGTCCGCCGCCCGCGCGCTGGCGGCTGCCGAAGAGCTGGGGGACGACGAGAACGGCACGTCATCGGTCGACCCATCCGCATCGCCTCTCGCGGACAGCACAGCCATCACCCAAGGGCTGTTGCGACTGCACGCGGTCCAGGCCGAGATCGCAGCCCGGCACCAGATCTTGGCCAAGAGGTTCATCGCCGGTAACCCAGACATACCGACGGTGATCGTGCCGGCAGCATCCGCGGACATCCACGATCTGGTGGGTCTGCGAGCCATAGGCGACGCGCTCGCGGGCGGCTGAGGCACTCGTTCAGCAAGTCGAAGGTGAGGAACCAGGGCGAAGATCAGGAAACCAGGACGCAACAGCAATCGCAAACGTTGATGGTTGGTCTGCGACCCAGCTCAGGAGGCGGTACGTTCCTGGCGCGCTCGGTCGGCCTCGAACACTGCACGCCAGGACGCGACGTCTGGCCGGCGCTTGAGCAGGGCGCGACGCTCACGCTCCGTCATACCTCCCCAGATCCCGAACTCGGTCTGGTTGTCCAGAGAGTCCGCCAGACACTCAGCAATCACCGGGCATCCCATGCAGACCTGTTTGGCGATCTGCTGCGCGGCACCGCGCACGAAGAGGGAGTCGGGCTCAGCCGTGCGGCAGGCTCCGTACTGCGCCCAGTCCTGAACCCACGTGGAACGGCCTGTTACTGCGCTCTCACGGGTCATGGTGCCGGTCATGTTGGACTCCCCTGATATCCGTGTCCGGCCCTTTGCCCGACACGAGCACTGCTTCCAACCTTGACAATAGGGAGAGACGTTTATGGGGGGTATGACCTTTTCGGGTAGTTGATCCGCGCGGAATGACTAGTCACCGAGCCTTCTTGAGCGTGAGGCGGCACAGAACGTCGGGTTACCCTTGGCCCCATGCCGGAACGCGTCACGAACTTCGCCAACATCATCAGCCTGCTGGTGGCCTTCCTGACGACCTCAGTTGTGGTCGGGCTGCTCGGGGCCGGTCTGGCGATGCCGGCAGTGGGTGCCGCTGGTGCCGCAGCCCGTCAAGGGGTCCACGCCTTCGACTCCCTGCCGGGAGACTTCACCCAGACACCGCTCTCCCAGCAGTCCCGAATCCTGGCCGACGACGGCACCTTGATTTCGACCCCGTACGAGGAGAACCGGGTGATCGTGCCACTGGCCCGGATCGCTCCGGTCATGCGACAGGCGCAGATCGCCATCGAGGACAGTCGCTTCTATGAGCACGGCGGCATCGACCCGCTGGGCGTGGGCCGTGCCTTCGTCTCCAACCTCGGCGGCGGCAGCACCCAGGGCGCTTCCACGCTCACCCAGCAGTACGTCAAGATCACGCTGCAGGAGAACGCCCTCAACAACAACGACAAGCTGGGCGCCAGGGCTGCCACGGCAAGGAGCTACACGCGGAAGCTGCAAGAGCTCAAGTACGCCGTCACGCTTGAGAAGAACCTCACCAAGAACCAGATCCTCGAGGGGTACCTCAACCTCGTCTACTACGGAGGCCAGGCCTACGGCGTCGAGGCTGCCGCCCGGCATTTCTTCGCGGTGAGCGCAGCGGCGCTCAACCTCTCGCAGGCCGCAACACTCGCCGGCCTCGTCCAGTCTCCGAGCCTGACCGACCCGATCAGCAACCCGGCTAAGGCACTCGCCCGTCGCAATGTGGTCCTCGACCGGATGCACACCCTGAAGGTGATCACCGACAAGGCCTGGACCGACGCCAGGGCGACCAAAATGGTGACCCACAGCCTCCCGGCGCAGAACTCGTGCGCGCTCTCGCCTTACCCGTACTTCTGCACCTACGTCACGGCGTGGCTGGAGCAGCTGCCAGCCTTGGGCAAGACCCCCGAGGAACGCAAGCGGACGATCAGCCGGGGTGGGCTGACCATCCAGACGACTCTCAACCCGAAGATGGAGGCCGCCGCCAGGCAGGAGCTCATCAAGAGGGTTCCGGTGGGTAACTCGGAACAGATCGGAGCCGCCGCTGCAGTCGTCGAACCCGGCACCGGACACGTGTTGGCCATCGCCCAGAACACGAACTTCTCCAACAACGCCTCACGCGGCAACACGGAGGTGAACTGGGCTGTTGACAAGAAGTACGGCAGCTCGATCGGCTTCGCCTTCGGCTCGACGGCCAAGATGTTCGCCGTCGCACAAGCGCTCAGGTCCGGCATGCCGATCAACTCGACCATCATCGCGCGGGCGGCCAGCTCGACCAGAGGGGCGAAGTTCACCAAGGCCGACTTCCACGACAGCTGCACGGTTGGTACCGACGGATGGACGGTGCGCAACGACGAAGACACCGCTACCGGCCCGATCAGCCTGACCACGGCGACGGCGAAGTCTGTCAACACAGCATTCGCCGTCCTTGTGTCGCGGCTCGGAGCCTGCTCGGTTCGGGACCTGATGACCACGATGGGGCTGCACCAGAGCAACGGCCAGCCGATACAGGGTTACCCGTCCCCGGTCACGCTGGGTTCAGACAGCACCTCGCCGCTGACGTTGGCCTCGGCCTACGCCACGGTCGCATCTGGCGGAACCTACTGCGTGCCATCCCCGGTCATAGCGATCACCACCAGCGACCACAAGACCCTGGCGCTGCCGAAGAACGGGTGCAAGCGAGTCCTCGACCCCGACGTCGCCAATGGTGTCAGCAAGATCCTCAAGACCGTCCTGACCAATGGCACGGGCTCCGGCAACAGCCTTGCAGACGGACGTCCCGCAGCAGGCAAGACGGGGACGTCCGACGGCAGCAACGAGACCTGGTTCGTGGGCTACACCCCGCAGCTGGCCACGGCAGTCTGGGTCGGCACGCCGACCGGCCCGCCCACCCGAGAGCTCCACGACCTGACGCTCGGCGGCAAGTTCTACCCCCGCCAGGTCTTCGGTGCCACCATCGCGGCCCCGATCTGGAAGCAGATCATGGACCGCGCTTCCTCCGGTATGCCGTTCCGGGACTTCGCCGATCCCACAGGGACGGTGCAGTTCGGGGACGTCATCTCGATCCCCCGCGTCTATGGAATGCCTGTGAGCGCCGCCCTGGCTGCGCTCACCGCCGCAGGCTTCCAACCTGTGGTCGGCATCGCCGTGAGCTCCAACCTCCAGACCGGCCTGGTCGTGGGGACCCAGCCCAGGTCCCAGGCGCCGCGCGGGAGCACCGTCACGGTCTACACCTCGACCGGAGTATCGCAAGCGCCACCCGCGCCGAATCCAACCCCCAAGAAGAAAGGCAAGGGTGGAGGAGGGGGAGGGGGCTAGGACCCCCTCGGTGTCCTTCAGCGAGCTGCGAGAGCGGTCTTCACCATCGCGGCGATACGCCCACCTTCTGCCCGCCCAGCCACCAGCGTGGTGGCAGCCTTCATCACCATGCCCATCTGCGGCATACCGGTCGCACCCGTCTCGTTGATCGCCTGTGCCACCAGCGCCTGGAGCTCTGTGTCGGAGAGCTGGGCCGGCAGGTAGGCCTCGAGGAATACCAGCTCGGCCTCCTCCTTCGCCGCGAGCTCGGGACGCTTCGCCTCCATGTATGCCGTGGCCGCCTCACGTCGCTTCTTGGCCTCCTTGACCAGAACCTTGAGGACCTCGTCGTCGGACAGCCCGCGGGCGGTGGTCCCTGACACCTCTTCGTTGGTCACGGCGGTCAGGGCCATCCGCAAGGTCGACGACCGCACCTTGTCGTGTTCCCGCATCGAGGTGTGCAGATCGGCGCGCAGGGTGGACTTCAGCTGTGATGTGCCCGGTTCTGTCATGTTCGCAGTCTGACACCGCTCAGCGACGAAGAGTTTGCAAGGATGGGCCCGTGAGTCTGACAAGAGCCGCGACCCGCACCGCAGCCGGCCTGACGGCCATGGGCGCCGCCGGGCTGGCGTACGCATCCCTGATCGAGCGAAACGCCTTCACGGTGCGACGGTTCAGCGTTCCTGTGCTGCCCCATCGCGCAGCGCCACTGCGGGTCCTTCATCTGTCGGACATCCACCTCGTTCCTCGACAGAAGCGCAAGATCGAATGGCTCCGCTCTCTGGCAGCACTCGAGCCGGACCTGGTCGTCAACACCGGCGACAACCTCGCTGACCTCGAGGGCGTTCCTGCCGTACTGCGAGCACTGGAGCCCCTGCTCGCGCTTCCAGGCGTATTCGTCATGGGCTCCAACGACTACTTCGCGCCGAGCCTGAAGAACCCGACGCGCTACCTGACGACGGCACCCGCCCGTCACGGCGACAGCATTCCGCTACCCACCAATGACCTGGTGAACGCGTTTACCGACGCTGGCTGGAAAGACCTGAACAACGCTCGCACCGCCCTGTCGGTCGGTGGGCAGGCACTGGAGCTCGTGGGTGTCGATGACGCTCATCTCAACTACGACCGGTATGCCGACGTCGCCGGTCCCAGCGACCCCCACGCAGCATTGACCGTGGGAGTCACCCACGCGCCCTACCAGCGCGTCCTGGACTCCATGACGGCCGACGGCGCCGGGCTCGTGATCGCCGGACACACCCATGGCGGCCAGCTCTGCCTGCCGTTCTACGGGACCCTGGTGACCAACTGTGACCTGGACCGGCATCGCGCCAAGGGCGTCTCGCGGTGGTGGCCGGGCGCAGGCGAAAAGCCGTCCTCCCAGGCACCGGATGACGCGGCATGGCTCGAGGTCTCGGCCGGGCTGGGGACCTCGCCATACGCCCCGGTGCGCTTCGCCTGCCGTCCAGAGGTGACTCTGCTGACCCTCAACGCCGGCCCGGTTGGCGGCTGAGGTTCCGGACCCGATTCGGTGCGGACACGGTGGCTCGGCTATTCTCGCTTCGCTGCCTGCACGACGATGCGGGCGGTTTGCCACGGGGTGTGGCGCAGCTTGGTAGCGCGCTTCGTTCGGGACGAAGAGGCCGCAGGTTCAAATCCTGTCACCCCGACCGTGTTTCCGCAGGTCAGAGCCCTTACCAGAATTGGTGAGGGCCTGTTTTGCTGCCTGTACCGCAACGAAATGCCGCCAGTACCGCAACAGATCCGAACTTTGACCGGCTCGTCGAACAGGCTCCCCCACCCTGCGCAGCACTTCGCTGGGACGAAGAGGCCGCTCGGTTGAAACGACCGCAGGCCAGGAAGAAGTGCGGCCCAAAGTCCGCAACCTGTTCATGGTCGGGCCGTCGGCGAGCGCCCTCATGGCATGAGATTCGGCAGAGGGCCGGGTCAGGATAGTGCGCCTGCGACTGCACCAGCGTTCCCAGC
>JBBRZV010000039.1:0-28335 GCA_038236365.1 Actinomycetales bacterium
GAGGGATGGGGGCCGCGTAGCCCATCAAGGGAGCCTGCGAGCAGGGCCAGGCTAGGCGCGGGAGGGATGCGGGCCGCGTAGCCCATCAAGGGAGCCTGCGAGCAGGGCCAGGCTAGGCGCGGGAGGGATGCGGGCCGCGTAGCCCATCAAGGGAGCCTGCGAGCAGGGCCAGCGGTCCGCGTCCCTTCCGCGTCCCTTCCGCGTCCCTTCCGCGTCCCTTCCGCGTCTGGTTCCGTGCCACCCGAGTCAGTCGACCAGGAAACCCAGCAGGTCCGCGCGGGTCAGTACCCCCACCGGCTTGCCGTCGCTGATGACCAGGACGGCGTCCTCGGTCTCGAGAATGTGGCGAGCCGTCGACACCGGCTCCCCGGCACCGACCAGCGACAGCGGGGTGCTCAGGTGCTTTCCGACCGGGTCCGCGAGGTGTGCGGTCCCTGCAAACAGCGCGGCCAGCAGGTCGCGCTCACTCACGGACCCGGAGACCTCGCCGATCACAACGGGCGGTTCGGCATTGACCACGGGCATCTGCGAGACGCCGTACTCGCGCAGGATCCCAATGGCGTCACGCACGGTCTCGGTGGGGTGGGTGTGCACCAGCGCGGGCAGGCCCCCTGTCTTGGCGGTGAGGATCTCGGCGAGAGTGCGCTCACCCTTATCGTGGAGAAAACCGTAGGACGCCATCCAGTTGTCGTCAAAGACCTTGGAGAGGTAACCCCGACCGCCGTCCGGCAGTATGACCACGACGACCGCATCCGCCGGCAGGTCGCGGGCCGCGCGCAGGGCCGCAACAACGGCCATGCCGCAGGAGCCCCCTACGAGCAGTCCTTCTTCAAGCGCCAGTCGCCTTGTCATCGCAAAGGACTCGGCATCGGAGACCGCAATAATCTGGTCCACCACTGACGTGTCGTAGGCCAGTGGCCAGATGTCCTCACCCACACCCTCGACGAGGTACGGACGTCCGGTCCCTCCCGAGTAGACCGAGCCCTCCGGGTCGGCACCAACGATCTGCACCCGGCCCCCCTCGCGTTCGGCCGAGATGTCGCGCAGGTAGCGGCCGGTGCCGGTGATTGTGCCCCCAGTACCGACGCCCGCTACGAAGTGAGTGACCATGCCTTCGGTGTCAGACCAGATCTCTGGACCGGTCGACAGGTAGTGACTGTTCGGATTCTCGGGGTTTGAGTACTGGTCGGGCTTCCAACCACCCTCGATCTCCTTGGCCAGCCGGTCGCTGACCGAGTAGTAGGAGTCTGGGTGGTCCGGGGCCACGGACGTGGGGCACATGACGACCTCGGCGCCATAGGCCTTGAGGACATTGCGCTTGTCCTCGCTCACCTTGTCGGGGCAGACGAACACGCACTTGTATCCGCGCCGCTGGGCGATCAGCGCCAGCCCGACTCCGGTGTTGCCCGAGGTCGGCTCCACGATGGTGCCGCCGGGCTTGAGCTCACCGGACTCCTCGGCAGCGTCGATCATCCGAACGGCGATGCGGTCCTTGACCGACCCCCCCGGGTTGAGGTACTCCACCTTGGCCAGGACCGTGCAAGCCACGGTGTTTCGGCCGTCGGGGTCCCTGACAACGCTGTTCAGCTTGACCAGGGGTGTGTTCCCGACAAGGTCGGCGATGTTCTCGGCATATTTCACGCGCTCATGGTCTCAGACTCCGAACTGATTCCGAGAAACGGCCAGCCCTTCGGAATCATGGGGTCGGGCACCAAGCCCCAGCCCGCGTCGTTATCGTGTGAAGACACGCCCGATGGCCTCGGGGGATGACGAGACGACGGAGGCTCGCACTCATGGGTAGGGCACGACGCGCGCGCAAGATCGCGGCAGCCGCCGCCTACGGAGGCGGTATAGGGGCTGCCGGAATCGGCTTCGTGGGGCTGCTCGGCTTCGGTGTGCTCAGGGTCGAGGCCCTGCTGGCGAGACGTATCGTCGGCCAGCCGTTGTCCGGCGCCCCGGACGACGATGCCGTGTATGGCGCTGGGCTGGGAGAGCCCGTCCAGCTCCTCCTGCTGGGTGACAGCAGCGCCGCGGGTATGGGCGCGGACAAGGCTCAGCAGACGGTCGGTGCCATCATTGCCAACGGAGTTTCGGCGCTGGGCGGGCGACCGGTCCGGCTGACGAACGTGGCGGTCATCGGCGCCGAGTCCTCAGGCCTGGAGGTGCAGCTCGCCACAGCCCTTGACGAGGTCGCCAGACCCGACGTCGCGGTCATCCTCATTGGTGCCAACGACGTGACCCATCGCATCGACAAGTCGATCGCCGTCCGTCACCTGGAACAGACCGTCCGGGCCCTTCGCGCCATTGAATGCCAGGTCGTCGTCGGGACGTGTCCCGACCTGGGCACCATCGAGCCGGTGGCCCAGCCGTTGCGGCTGTTGGCCCGCCGCTGGAGCCGCGACCTCGCCGCGGCCCAGACGGTTGCCGTGGTCGAGGCCGGCGGTCGGACCGTCTCCCTGGCCGACTTGCTTGGACACGAGTTCGCTGAACGCTCGCACGAGATGTTCAGTCACGACCGTTTCCACCCGTCGCCGGCTGGGTATGCGCGGGTCGCCTCTGTGCTGCTGCCCAGTGTCTGCGATGTCCTGGGTCTCTGGTCCGACTCCGTCCACCGCGGTCCTGACCCACGGCGCGGGGAGCGCGTTGGGCCCGTCGCCGTCGCGGCTGTGCAGGCTGTGCGCGACCCCGGTACAGAAGTGAGCGCAACGGCGGTCGGAGGCCAACCGACAGGGCCTCGAGGCCGCTGGGCGGTGCTTCTGCGACGACACCAGCACCCCGTCACAGACCGGAGCGAGCTCGAGGACGCCGTCGAGGGGGCCGACCTAACGGTTCACGAGGGGGAATCTGCCAGCGCAGGAACAACCCCCGACCGGTCTGGTTGAAGAAGGCGAGACAAGCCAACACCGCAAAGCAGCGCCGCAATGGTTAGAAATAGCATCGACAGCGGCCAGGCCCACGGTACGCTCGGCCGACCCTCATCCGAGCTGCCCGAGAGGAACGAGAAATCATGTCCGAAGCAGTCATCGTCTCCACCGCCCGCAGTCCTATCGGCCGGGCGTTCAAGGGCTCGCTCAAGGCCGTTCGCCCGGATGACCTGGCGGTTGCCGTGATCAGGGCGGCGCTGGACAAGATCCCGGGCCTGGACCCATTACTGGTCGAGGACCTCTACCTCGGGTGCGCCGAGCCGTCGGACGAGCAGGGCTCCAATATGGCCCGGGTGGTTGCCGTTCTGGCCGGCTACGACCACCTTCCGGGCTCCACGGTCAACCGTTTCTGTGCGTCGTCGGTCCAGACCACCCGGATGGCCTTCCACGCCATCAAAGCGGGCGAGGGTGAGATCTTCATCAGTGGTGGCGTCGAGTGCGTCTCCCGTTACCGGGACTTCGCCGGCGCGGGTGGCGCCAGCTCCGACGTCCAGAACCCGAGGTTCGCGGCTGCACAGGCCCGCGGCGTCCAGATGGCCGCAGACAACGCCACCTGGGCCGACCCACGCGAGCTGGGACTGATGCCCGATATCTACCTCGCCATGGGTCAGAGCGCCGAGAACATCGCGACCATGCGGGGCATCTCGAGGGCACGCCAGGACGAATGGGGGGTCAGCAGCCAGAACCGCGCCGAGAAGGCCATCGCGGGAGGCTTCTTCGCGAACGAGATCACCCCGATCACCACACCGGACGGCACAGTGGTCTCCACCGATGACGGTCCGCGCTCAGGGGTCACGTTGGAGGCTGTGTCTGCGCTCAAGCCGGTCTTTCGCGAGAACGGAACCGTCACCGCGGGCAACTGCTGTCCGCTCAACGACGGCGCGGCCGCGGTGGTCATCATGAGCGACACCAAGGCACGCGAGCTGGGCCTCACCCCACTCGCCCGCGTCGTCTCGACCGGCCTGACGGCGCTCTCGCCGGAGATCATGGGAATGGGCCCTGTGGAGGCATCCCGTCAGGCACTCGCGCGAGCGGGCATGACCATGGCCGACATGGACCTCATCGAGATGAACGAGGCCTTTGCCGTGCAGGTGCTGGCTTCGATGGACGACCTGGGCATCGACCCGGACAAGCTCAACGTCCACGGCGGTGCGATTGCCCTGGGGCACCCGTTCGGCGCCACCGGTGCCCGCATCACCACGACGCTGCTCAACGGCCTGAGCGCCCGCGACGGGCAGTTCGGCCTGGAGACGATGTGCGTCGGCGGCGGCCAGGGCATGGCGATCATCTACGAGCGCCTCAGCTGACAACCCTCTTCACCCGCTCACCCCGTGTCACTCCGATCAGGAGGAGGGTCGGGCTGGTTGCTACTCCAGTCAGGCCAGCGTGCGGCGCAGCATCGACAGGTCGGCCACGACCGCGGAGGCCGCAACGGTCGACCTCTGAGGCCGTGATGTCGCGGCGGCGCTCACCTCGTAGACCATGACGGTGAGCTGATCCATCAGGGTCGCCGGGCCAAGGTCTGGAACGACGGCGGACTGTATGCCGCTGAGCTGGGCGGCCCTGTCGGCAAGGGACTGGACTAGCACGCGGACTCGTCCGGAATACAACAGCGCGCGGTCGAGCGGGAGCTGACGCCACCTCTCGGCCACGCGCTCCAGCTCGGTCTCGACCGCCCGGTGGACGGGCGATCCGAGAGCCTGCGAGCCGGTCACTGACGAAGACGTGCCAGCAGACGCAGGAACTCCAGGTACAGCCAGACGAGCGTGACGATGAAACCGTGAGCCAGCAGCCAGGAGTACCTCTCCGGCAGCTGGGCTTTGACCGCACGGTCGACCGAGTCGAAGTCGATGGCTAGCGAGTACGACGCCAGGCCCACGCCGAGCACCGAGATGGCAATACCTATGGGGCCGTTGCCGCCGAAGCCCCAGCCGCCGCCGACTCCCATGAACGCCGCGACCAGGTTGACGAGGCCGAACAGCAGGTAGCCCATGATCGCCATGCCGAAGATACGACGGGACTTGTCGGTCACCTTGATCAAGCCGGTCTTGTAGCCCAGGAGCATGCCGGCGAAGGTGCACAACGTCGCAATCACCGCGGTGGTGACAATCCCGGGCCAGCGCTCGTTGAAGACCTCACTGATCGCCCCGACCAGGACGCCTTCCAGCACGGCATAAGTCACGATCAGTGGCACGCTGATGGTCTTCTTGAAGGCGATGAGCAGCCCCACGCCCAGACCGCCGAACATGCCCGCAAGCATCAACACCAACGGGGTGGGGCTGGTGCGTGGCTGGCCGGCCACGTAGTACCACGTGACCGCGGCGACCACGAGCACGATGCTGAAGAGCCCGAGGGTCTTCATGACGACGTCGTCCAGGGTCACCCGCCGCATCTGCACGGGGCCAGCCGACGGCTGGTTGTACAGGTCCTGAAGCTGCGTGGAGTTCAGGCTGTCCTGCGGGCCAGCCCCCGTGGTCCCCCGGGATGCCCCGGGATCACGGTCAAAGCCGGCATAGGCGCCCTCTTTGATCTGCTTGTCGATCCGGCTGAACACCGGGTTGCTCGCCATCGTCATTCCTCCAACACGTCGCACCGCCCCTGTGGACGGTCCTGTCATCAGACTAAAGGTTGGGAGTCATCGGAAGTTCCCGAATCACGGGCAACCGGACATCCGTTCTGATCTGTCGCCCCGGTCCAAGGCAGCACAACGAGCCAACCCTGGTGTCCCCGACGGGTCTCGAACCCGCACTGGAGCGATTTTAAGTCGCCTGCCTCTGCCATTGGGCTACGGGGACAGGCGTCAGGCTACAGATAAGTGCGGCGAGGATGTATGCCGTGCGGCCCGTTCACGCGGTCCAGGAAGAGCAGCCCTTCGGTGTGGTCGATCTCGTGCTGCACCGCGACCGCCTCGAAACCATCAGTCGTGATCTCTACCCACTGACCGGTCAGCGGCAGCTGTCCTCGAACAACCAGACGTCGGGCTCGGGCGACGTCACCCGTGAAGTCGGGGACCGACATACAGCCCTCGCGACCGCGTTCCTTGCGAGTCGCACTCACGACCACGGCGTTGCACAGGACGAACGCCCCATGACACGTGCGGGTCTTGGCATGGCCCGAGACGTCGACGCTGAACACCCTCGCTGCCACGCCGACCTGTTGGGCGGCAAGCCCAACGCAACCAGGTGAAACCGACTGGGTGGCAAGCAGATCAGCGGCCAGCTGGATCACTGCTGAACCCGTCGGGTCGACGTCACCGCCGCGGGTCGAGAGCACGGAGTCCGGGGCGCGGACGACACCGCGAACCGTGCCCCCGGGCAACTCCGGCATCACCCACGTGGCGGTACCGGTTGTCACAGCAGGTCGTCGTCGATCGGCGACAGGTGGACCTCGACGCCAAGCTTGTGAGCCGCGTCCTGGAGCTCGGCCCCGAGCCCGAACACCGACGCCTCACTGGGCAGCTGCAGCTCAGCAATCAGCACATAGAGCCCGTCGCCCAGGCGGGTGCCGAGGTCGACGATGTTGGCGCCGTTGCGTGCGACGACGCCTGTGATCGCCGCGACGATCCCGGGCCGGTCGGCGCCATGAACCCGCAGCGCATAGGAAGGGCCACCGAGCGGGCTGAGCGTCGAGTCCTGGAGCACACGGGCGTTGATGACCAGCGACCCGTCAGCACTCAGGGGGGCAAGGGCTGCCTCAACCGATTCGACGGTAGCCCCAGTTCGCACGAGCAGAACCATGGCGAAATGGCCGCGAAGCAGGGTCATCGTCGAGTCCTCGAGATTGCCCTGCAAGCCCACGAGCGCCCTGGTCACGTCAGCCACGATCCCTGGACGGTCGTCCCCCAAGACGGTCACGGCGATGATCTGGTCTGTCATGGCGTCGACGCTATCGCGACTCAGAGACGGGCGAGGACGTCGTCCAGCATTGTTTGCGTGAGCCTGCCGGTAAAGGTGTTCTGCTGGCTCACATGATAACTGCCCAGGAGTCGAATCTGCCTGTCCTTGTTGGTGATCAGCACTGCCTCGGCTCCGTGTGTGAACCGCGGCTTGGGACGCGGGACAACCCAGCCGGCGCGCCGGGCGCTGGCAAGCGTGGCGTCCCAGCCAAACGCGCCAAGCGCGAGAATCGAACGCAGGCCGGGCGCATCCAGGGTGAGTTCGCGGTCCAGCCAATGTCCGCACATATCGCGTTCGGCCGGGGTCGGCTTGTTGGCCGGCGGTGCGCAGTGTACGGCCGCGACAATGCGCACCCCGGTGAGCAGCTGACCGTCGCCGCTGTGGGCACTGGTTTGCTGGCTCGCATATCCGGCGCGATGAAGCGCTGCGTAGATCCAGTCACCGCTGCGGTCGCCGGTGAACATCCGCCCGGTGCGGTTGGTGCCGTTGGCAGCCGGCGCCAGTCCGACCACGAGGATCGCGGGCTCGTTGTCACCGAAGCCGGGACCCGGGCGACCCCAGTACGGCTGATCGGCGAAAGATGCCCGCTTGCCTTCTGTGGCAACGGCCTCACGCCACTGAACGAGGCGGGGGCAGGCGCGGCAGACGGACACCACGGCGTCCAGCTCGGCGATGGTTCCAGCCCGGGCGGCCAACCGCTCGACCTGACGCACGGTGCGTGCGACCGGAGTCTGCGCTGTTGCGGGATCGCCAGGCCAACCGGTCCCAGGAGGCACCGGCGAGCAGAACAGCTCGCCTGTCACCGGATGCGGGAGCGCGGTCACCAGCAGCTCAGGCGATCGACAAGGCGATGCCGTCGAGGATGTCATGTTCCGAGGTCACGACCTGGGTAACGCCGGCTTCACCCTGCAGCCGCTGGACGATCGTGCGCCATATGAGGGCACCCGCGCCGATCACGTCCACGCGACCCTCGTGCATGAACCCCAGCGCCGCCCTTTCCGCACGGGTCATCGACAGCAGAGACGTGCAGGCATCGAGGATCTGAGCCGCTGGCAGCTGCGAGAGATGGATCTTCTCGGGGTCGTAGCTCGTGAGGCAGAGGGCGTGGGCAGTGATCGTTGTGACAGTTCCGGCCAGGCCCACCAGCGTCGAGATACCTTGGAAGTCAACGACTTCGGCAGCCTGGTCGATGGCCGCCTCAATATCTCTGGTCGCCGCCGTGATCTGTGAGGACGTGGGCGGATCAGCGAGCAGGTGGCGTTCGGTCATCCGGACGCAGCCGACGTCGACGGAGCGCGCCTGCTCCACCTGCCCGGTCCCGCGGACGAACTCGCTAGAACCGCCCCCGATGTCCACGACGAGGTAGGGACCGGGGATGCGGGCGGCAACCAGGTCACCGGTTGCTCCCCGGAACGACAGTGAGGCCTCCTCTTGCCCGCTGATGACCTCGGGCGCAACCCCGAACGCTGCAAAAGCCTGACGCACCCCGTCCACGAAATCCTGTGCGTTGCTGGCATCGCGCGACGCCGAGGTTGCCACGAACCTGACCCGCTCGACACCGAGCTCCACACACTCAGACGCGTATTCGCGTGCCATCGCCACGGTTCGGGCCATGGCAGCTGGAGCGATGACTCCAGTTCTGTCCACGCCGTGGCCCAGTCGCACGATCTCCATCCGACGGGCGAGGTCGGTCAACGACCCCGAGCGTGGGTCAATGTCAGCGACAAGGAGCCGGATCGAGTTCGTGCCGCAGTCGATCGCGCCGACGCGGGTCATCCGTCGCCTCGAGGAACGCAGGGACCAGCCGCCCACCAGTCACCCAGGGCCGCGAGGGCCTCATCACCGAAAGGGTTGATGCCGGGGCCGACTGCCAGGGAGTGACCGACCAGCACGTGCAGACACTTGACCCGGGTCGGCATCCCACCCGCGGAGATACCCTCGATCTCGTCAACCTCGGCGAGCTCCAGGCGACGACGCAGATAGTCTTGGTGGGCCGACGCGTACGCGCTCGCCAGCTCGGGGTCACTGCCCAGTCGCTCGGTCATCTCCCGCATCATCCCGCTGGTCTCCAGCGTGCTGATCGCACCGGTCAGACGTGGGCAGCTCGCGTAGTAGGTCGTGGGGAACGGCGTACCGTCCGGCAGCCGAGGCTCGGTGCGCAGCACATCCGGGAGCCCGCAGGGACAACGATGAGCCACCGCCGCGACGCCCCGGGGGAGGCGTCCCAGCTGGCTCTGCACCGCGGCGAGATCCGCGGGCTCGACGATGTCGCTACGGCTTGCGTTGCTCACCAAGCCCCGCCCGCCTGGTCGGGTCTGTTCATCGAGTCGGGCCATTCATCCGTGCCGAGAGACTCATTTTGCCGATGAAGGGGTCACCGACGGCTGACCGTTGGCCGGCGTCACTGTGGCAGGCGTCCTGACCGAGGCATCGGCGATCACTATCGACTGCCACAGGTCGCCGTACCAGGGGCTTTTGACGGCGGAAGCCTGCACCGGAGCCGCGATCTTTGGTCCGGCGCTTTCGACGGGCGCGGGCTCGGCATCGATCACTGTGTAGGACGTCTCCCCCACCCGGACGAACTTCAGACGCTCGCGAGCCTGCTGTTCCACGTATGCCGGGTCGCTCCACTGCCGTTGTTGGCGTTGCAGGTCGGCCACGGTCCTGCCCTGTTGCGCGAGCTCGGTTCGCAGGTCGCTGATCTGGCTTCGCTGCTTCAGCGTCGAGCGCAGCGTCGGGACCAGCGTCACCGCGAGCATCACGAATATCGCGGCAAGGATGGCCATCCGCGTGAACGACCGGGGAGCGCGCAGCTCTCCGGAGACGCGATGACCACGCGCCGCCGCTGCCGGCCGCGTCGCAGGCCGTGAGGCGCTTGGTCTCGCGGACTCGGAGCTGCCGGTACGCGACGAATGGGCACGTCGAGGAGCTCTCGGCGTACTTCCCCTTCGCCCCGTCTTCACCATCGGTCCAGCGCCGCTCAGCCTTCGTCAGCGGGCGCAACCCCGCCCATGAAACGTGGGAAGGCGCCAGCGCCGGCATACGTTGCCGCATCGTCGAGCTCTTCTTCGATCCGCATCAGCTGGTTGTACTTCGCAACGCGCTCGGATCGGGCCGGGGCGCCGGTCTTGATCTGGCCGCAGTTGGTGGCTACGGCGAGGTCGGCGATCGTCGTGTCCTCGGTCTCACCCGAGCGGTGGCTCATCATGCAGCTGAAGCCCGCCCGATGCGCCATGTCGACGGCGTCCAGGGTCTCCGTCAGCGACCCGATCTGGTTGACCTTGACCAGCATCGAGTTCGCAGAGCTCTCGGCGATCCCTCGGGAGAGGCGTTCCGGGTTCGTCACGAAAAGGTCGTCGCCCACGATCTGAACCGTGGCACCGAGCTCGGCCGTCAGCCTGGCCCAGCCCTCCCAGTCGTCCTCGTCCAGCGGGTCCTCGATGGACACCAGCGGGTAGGCCGCGACGAGCTCGCCGTAGTAGGCCGTCATCTCTGCTGCCGTGCGTTGCTGACCTTCGAACGTGTAGGCGCCGTCGGTGCAGAACTCGGACGCAGCCACGTCGAGCGCCAAGGCGACGTCGGTGCCAGGCCGGTAGCCGGCCTTCTCGATCGCCACGAGGATCAGGTCGAGGGCAGCGCGGTTGCTCTCCAGGTTGGGGGCGAAGCCGCCCTCGTCGCCGAGCCCCGTAGACAGCCCGCGTTCCTTCAGAACCGACTTCAGTGCGTGATAGACCTCGGCGCCCCAGCGCAGCGCCTCGCGAAAGGAGGTGGCGCCGATCGGCGCAATCATGAACTCCTGGATGTCGACGTTGGAGTCGGCGTGAGACCCACCGTTGAGGATGTTGAACATGGGGACAGGGAGGACGTGAGCGTTCGGGCCACCGATATAGCGGAAGAGCGGCAGGTCTGCCGACTCCGCAGCGGC
Organism: Actinomycetales bacterium; assembly: GCA_038236365.1. Lineage (GTDB taxonomy): Bacteria > Actinomycetota > Actinomycetes > Actinomycetales > Dermatophilaceae > UBA4719. The sequence continues at coordinate 10,746 of JBBRZV010000039.1, forward strand.
GCGAGCTACCGCCAGCGAGACGCCGAGGATCGCGTTGGCACCGAGGGCGCTCTTGTTGGGGGTGCCGTCGAGCGCGAGCATCTCGGCATCGATGAGCCTCTGTTCGCTGGCCTCGAAACCGATCAGCGCCGGTTGGATCTCCTCAATGACAGCGTCGACGGCTTCCTGAACACCTTTGCCGCCGTAGCGCTTCAAGTCACCGTCACGGCGTTCGGCAGCCTCGAAGGCGCCCGTCGAGGCGCCCGAAGGAACCGAAGCGCGGGCGATGGTCCCGTCGTCGAGTGCGACCTCGACCTCGACTGTGGGGTTGCCGCGCGAGTCAAGGATCTCGCGCGCGCCAACTGCGTCAATACTGGCCACAAGGCTCTCCTGCGGTATGCCGGATAGATACGCCCCGAGCCTAACGGCTCTGGCCCTGCGTGCAGGTGACCGACCCGCATCCGGCTCGGTCCCTGCCGCGCGACGCCGCCCCGATGAGGACCGTTATCTCCGGCCCAGTGTGGGCGGGCCGCGAGACCTCGACGCAGGACATCGGCCTATTTGGTCGAATGCCCTTCGGGCTGCTCGACTGGCCCTTGGCTGATGCTTGAAGCGGTCTCGAGCTCACGGACGACTGCGCGTAGCGCCGCCTCGGGGTCCACTCCGGCCTCGCGCGCCTCGAGCACGAGCGCCAACAGCCGAGGACCAACCTCCTCGCCCTGAGCGGCGGCGATTGCGAGGTCACCGAGACCGGCCTGATCCAGCCGGTCTGTTGCCTTCTTCGCACGGGCGAGGGCAGCAAGACCGTCGGGAATCCCGTCCATCGGCGAGCGCCGGTGTGGCTTCTCGGCCGCCTTGATCTGCTCCCAGCCGACCGCGACATCTTCGGCCGTCACTGCGTCGCCCTCGGCAAACACGTGGGGGTGACGTCGGACGAGCTTGTCGACGATGCCCCCGGCCACGTCGTCGATCCCGAACGGCGACTCCGGATCCTCCTGGGCAACCCGCGCATGGAAGGCCACCTGCAGGAGGACGTCGCCTAGCTCTTCCTGGATGTGTACGCGGTCCCCGTTCTCGATGGCCTCCACGAGCTCGTGCGCCTCTTCGATCAGGTAGGGCACGAGCGACTCGTGTGTCTGCTCGGCGTCCCAGGGGCAGCCCCCGGCGGAGCGCAGCCGATCCATCACGGCGACCAGGTCGAGCAACCGCGACCCCGGCACGTCGTAGGACCCGAAGAGGAGCTCGATCTCCGGGGGCTTCTCACGGCTGCTGACCTCGGCGGCCAACGCATCGGTGAGACCGGGATCGCCATCCGCGGAACCGATCCAGACCACCTCGCCGTCGGCAGTCCGGTCGACCAGCAGGCGAGCGAGCGCTGCCGGGTCCTGCTCTCCGAGGTGGGCGGCCGCAATACCGGAGTCCTGTATCGCGATCAGCTGCGTCTCGTCCTCGTCCCTGGTAAGGACATGGGCGGCGCCCGCGAGCGCGGTCCACGCGTCTCGCGAGAACAGACCGGGGGCGATGCGCGGGGTTGTCAGCAGCAGGGTGAGCCGACTAGCCGTCAGGTCGCCCCAAGTGTCAGTGATGGGCACAGTCACGGGTGGTCACCTCATTTGACCGGCGTGGTTGCGCTGGCCTTGATCCAGTCAGGGGCGGACGGGGCCATTGCTATCTGCTTGGGGTCGAAGCTGCCGTAGCGGGGGTTCACGGTGATCTTCGCCTTGTTCAGCTCAGCCACGATGAGGTTCTTGCTGGCCTGGTCGAGCGCCTGGACCGCAAGCTGCATCTCGGCGAACCGCAGCGTTGCCGCGGATGGGTGGGCGATCTTCTTGACGACCAGCCGCGCCTGGGACTCGCCAATGGTCTTGTGGACCCGCTTGGCCTCGTCCAGGACATAGGGCGCAAGGATCATGCTGAGCAGGGCGTCACTCGGACTGAGCTTTTGGCCGCCCTGCGCAAGTGAGTTGACCTCGCTGGAGATGCTCTGCACGTCCTGCTCACTGATCGAGACGCCGTCGACGATCGCAGCCGAGCTGGACTCCTGGGTGCCGCAGGCCGACAACCCCAGGGTCGATCCGAGCAGGAGCGTCAGGAACACCACCGGAAACGGCTTGCGGAAGCGGCGCGGCTTGCCCAACGTGCGGCGATTGAGTTGCGAAGGCGCCAAGGCCGTTCCTTTCGTCTCGCCGTCTCGTCGTGCTGGTTCTGCCGAGTCCGGCGTCGTCGTGTAGGTGCTCGTCATTCAAGATGTCTTGGTCGTCGCGACTCGCGCCGCGTCTGCCACGCTATCCAGAAGAACGGCGTGGATCAGGTCAATTGCCCACCGTAGGACGGCGGTGTCCCGCAGCGGCTGACCGGCCACCCGGGCTGTCATCGGCCTGGGCACCAAGATCGTACGGACCGCGTCCTTGACGAGCGTGCCCGGGTAGAGCCGTTGGAGTCGCAGCTGCTGACTCTCGCGCAGCTGGAGGGGTCCGAACCTCACGAACTTGCCCTGAACGCCGATGTTGGCCACCTCTGCCTGACGCGCCACGGTGCGCAGACGAGCCACCTCGAGCAGGTTGAGCACGGGCTCCGGCGGGTTGCCGTAGCGGTCCCGCAGCTCTGCCTCGATCTCGGCCAACCCTGCGGCGTCCTGGACCGTGGCGAGCTTCTTGTAGGCCTCCAACCGCAGCCGCTCGCCCGGAACGTACTCGCGTGGGAGGTGCGCATCGACCGGCAGCTCGATCTTGATCTCGGCCGGAGGGGCCTCAGCACCTTCGCCTCGGTAGTTGGCCACCGCCTCACCAACCAGCCGGATGTAGAGGTCGAACCCGACACCCTCGATGTGGCCGGACTGCTCCCCACCGAGCATGTTGCCGGCACCACGGATCTCCAGATCCTTCATCGCCACCTGCATCCCGGCGCCGAGGTCGGTATGGCTGGCGATCGTGGCCAGCCGGTCGTGCGCAAGCTCGGTGAGCGGCTTCTCCGGTGGGTAAAGGAAGTAGGAGTAGGCCCGTTCACGTCCACGACCGACGCGACCGCGCAGCTGATGCAGCTGGCTGAGCCCGAGCATGTCGGCCCGCTCGACGATCAGGGTATTGGCGTTGGAGATGTCCAGGCCGGTCTCGATGATCGTGGTGCAGACCAGGACGTCGAAGCGCTTCTCCCAGAAGTCCACGACGACCTGCTCGAGCCGGTGCTCAGCCATCCGGCCATGGGCCGTGGCGATGCGGGCCTCTGGCACCAGCTCACGGATCCTCGCGGCTGCCTTCTCGATGGAGGACACCTTGTTGTGGATCAGGAACACCTGTCCCTCGCGGAGCATCTCACGGCGGATCGCGGCGATGATCTGCTTCTCGTCATAGGCCCCGACGAAGGTCAGCACGGGGTGGCGCTCCTCCGGGGGCGTGGCCAGCGTGGACATCTCACGGATTCCGGTGACGGCCATCTCAAGCGTGCGCGGGATCGGAGTGGCCGACAGCGCAAGGACGTCTACGGCTGTGCGCATCCGCTTGAGCTGCTCCTTGTGCTCGACGCCGAAGCGCTGCTCCTCGTCAACGACGACGAGCCCGAGGTCCTTGAAACGAATCCCGTCTGACAGCAACCGATGTGTGCCGATGACAAGATCGACGGTGCCGTCGGCCAGGCCTTCGATGACCCTCTTGGCCTCGGCGTTGGACTGGAACCGCGACAACGCCTTGACCACCACGGGGAATGGCGCGTAGCGCTCCGAGAACGTCTGGAAGTGTTGCTGCACAAGGAGGGTCGTCGGCACGAGAACCGCGGCCTGTTTGCCGTCCTGTATCGCCTTGAATGCGGCGCGCACCGCGATCTCCGTCTTGCCGTAGCCCACGTCGCCGCAGATCAGCCGGTCCATGGGGACCTCGCGCTCCATGTCGACCTTGACCTCGTCGATGCTGCTCAGCTGGTCGGGGGTCTCGACGTACACGAAGGCGTCCTCTAGTTCGCGCTGCCACGGCGTGTCCGGCGCGAAGGCGTGCCCCTTGGTCGCCATACGGGCGCTGTAGAGCCGGATCAGCTCGCCGGCGATCTCCTTGACGTGCTTCTTCGCCCTGCCCTTGGTCTTGGCCCAGTCGGCACCACCCAGCTTGTGCAGGGTTGGCGCCTCGCCGCCGACGTAGCGCGTCACCTGGTCGAGCTGGTCCGTCGGCACGAACAACCGGTCCCCGGGTTGTCCCCTTCGGCTGGCGCCGTACTCCAGCAACAGGTAGTCGCGGGTAGCCCCGCCAACGGTGCGCTGAACCATCTCGATGAACTTGCCCACGCCGTGCTGCTCGTGAACCACGTGGTCGCCAAGTCGCAGCTCCAGTGGATCGACCTGGTTGCGCCGTCGCGACGGCATCTTGCGCATGTCCTTGGTGGAGGTGCCCTGGCTGTTGCCCCCCGTCAGGTCGGACTCGGTGACGACGACGAGCTTGGCGCCAGCAGCAACGAACCCGCGCCCCAGCGGCCCGGTGGTCACATGCACGAGGCCAGCAGGGAAGGTTGCCGGCATGCCCGCGTCGGCCTCGATGTGGTTGGGGACATCGTGCTCCGAGAGGACCTCGCTGACCCGTGTGGCCAGACCGCGGCCGTCCGTGACAACGAGGGTCTGCCAGCCTTGCTCAGCCCAGCGTCGCAGATCCGACACCGCATGCTCGGTGTCCCCGCGATAGGCATCGACGTCGACCGAGTCGACGCTGAGCTGTTCGCCATCATCGGCATGATGGCCATCAACGCCGAGCCCGCTCAGCTCCGCGTCGCTGAGGAAGCTGGTCAGAGACCACCACGGGCGCCCGATCTTCAACGCATGGGCGCGCACGTCGGCCAGCGACCAGTACGACGCCATGCCCAGAATCCCCTGCAGATCAACGGGAACGACGATGCCCGCGGCAGCGTTCGACCAGCTCGCGTCGAGGAACTCGGCACTGGTGGCCACCAGGTCGTGGGCCCTCTTGCGCACCCTCTCGGGATCGGTCAGGACCACGTGCGTGCCCTCGGGCAGCACATCCAGAAGACTCTCCATGCCCTCGACGAGCGCCGGCGCCAGCGACTCCATGCCCTCGACCGCGATGCCCTCGGCGACCTTGCCCAACATGTCGGCCACCCCGGGCAGCTGCTCTGCCAAGGCAGCTGCCCGGGCACGCACGGCGTCGGTCAGCAGGACCTCTCGGCAGGGCGGAGCCCAGAGGCCATGAGCGGCGACCTCGAGGCTTCGTTGGTCAGCGACCTTGAACCAGCGGATCTCCTCGACCGTGTCGCCCCAGAACTCAACCCGGACGGGGTGCTCCTCGGTGGGGGGGAAGACATCGAGAATGCCTCCGCGCACAGCGAACTCACCGCGGCGCTCGACCAGGTCGGTTCGCGTGTAAGCGGCGGCGACCAGGGCCTCGACGACCTCGCCGAGCGGCATCTCGTCGCCGGGCTTGAGCGACACGGGCACCAGGTCGCCCAGACCCTTGACCAGAGGTTGCAGCAGGGCGCGCACCGGAGCAACGACCACATCGACGGGCCCGTATGCCGTGTCCGTCATGTCCGGATGAGTCAGCCGGCGCAACACGGCCATCCTGCGCCCCACCGTGTCGCTGCGTGGGCTGAGCCGCTCGTGCGGCAGGGTCTCCCAGCTCGGGAAGTCGATGACGGCGTCGGCCGGCAGGAAGCAGCGCAGCGCGGCGACCAGGTCCTCGGCCTCACGCCCCGTGGCCGTGATCGCAAGGACAGGGCGACGAACGCTGCGGTCGTGAGCACCCGCAAGGGCTGCGATGAGCGGCGGTCGAGCGCCCGCGGATACCGCAATGTCCAGAACGGAAGGGGTGTTCTGGCCTGACCCTGAGGGCATGGCCAGGATGCTTCGCACGACGGGGTCCTTGACAAGGACGTCGAGCAAGGGGGTGAGGCTCATGGTGCGGAGAGCTCCTGGCAATCGGTCGACGGCATGGCAAAAATGCCCCATTGCGAATGGCCAACGGGGTGACCACAAGCCTAGGTCAGTCGACGTGGTCTGAAGCCAGCGGTCGCGACGCGTGCGACTGGTCAGGCTTGGGTCATCTCGAGTGCCAGTGTTGCTGCGCGGCAACCAGACCCTCGGTGACGAGATGCTCGGCGGCGTCCGCAGCGTCGCCGATGATCAGGGGCACCTGGGTGCGCTCGGCACCTGAGAATCCGTGCAGCACGAAGTCCGCCGCATCCATCCTCCCAGGTGGGCGCCCGATGCCGACCCGAATACGCAGATAGTCCTTGGTACCAAGGGACTTGGTGATTGAACGCAGACCGTTGTGGCCACCCTCGCCGCCGCCGAGCTTGAGCCGTACCTCGGTGAAAGGGATATCGAGATCGTCATGGATGACGATGAGGTTCTCAGCCGAGATCTTGTAGAACGACATCAGCCCGGCCACGGGCCCACCAGACTCGTTCATGTAGGTCAGCGGCGTGGCGATGACAGCCCGACGTCCGGCGGCACCCCCGGGCGGTCCACCGGCAGGCACGCTGATCCGGACCTCGGACGCCACCGCCCGCGCCTTGTGCGAACGCAGGTTGGCACCCGACCGTGCAGCCAGCTCGTCGACGACCATGGAGCCGACGTTGTGGCGGTGACCGGCGTACTCGGGTCCGGGGTTGCCCAGCCCGACGATCAGCCACGGGGTCATCGGGTCCATTCGTTCTCCAAGATGTACACACCAAGAGGGGTCGGTTGGCCCGGTCCCGACGATGTCAGGACCGGATCACACACCGATCGCTCAGGCCTTGTCGCCCTTGTCATCGTCGGCCGCGGGCACCTCGGCCTCGGCAGCCTGTTCAACAGCCTCTGCCTCGGCAGCCTCGATGGCCTCCTCAGACAGGTTGGCCGCGACGTCAGCAGCAAGCTCGGCCTCAAGGGCCTCTTCAGAGATGGCCTGCGTGACGTTGACGATGAGGATCTCGGCGTCCGTGACGAGCGCGGCGCCCTCGGGAAGCACGAGGTCGCGGGCCAGGATCTGGGTGCCAGGCTTGACACCTTCGACCGAGACCTCGACCCTCTCGGGGATCTGGGTGGCCTCGACGGAGAGCTGAACCGTGTTGTTCTCAACCGTCACGACGGTGTCCACAACGGCTGTGCCCACGACGTGGACGGGCACGTCAACCGTGACCTTCTCGCCCAGGCGGACAACAACGAGGTCGATGTGGTCGATGAACCGGGTGAGCACGTCGCGCTGGACGTCTTTTGCCAGGGCCAGCTGGTCCTTGCCATCGATCTCGATGGTGAGCAGCGCGTTGGCAAGCTTGAGGGCCATCATCGTCTGGTGGCCGGGCAGGCTGATGTGCACTGGGTCCGTGCCGTGGCCGTACATGACAGCAGGGATGTTGCCCTCGCGCCGGACGCTGCGAGCGGCACCCTTGCCGAATGACGTGCGGATCGTGGCGACGAGCTTGGTCTCGGTCATGGGGATTCTCCTACGTTGCGTGGTGCGGATCCGCCAGCCGGTGAGGACGGCTTGCACGGGTGGTCTTCGGTCATCGCTATGCGGCGGGCCTCGACGCGGGACGCGGTACGACGCCGTCAACAGGCGTGGCGAGCGCGGTCCACCCTGAAGAACGGGGCGTCTGGCGCCACCGCGTCGATCACGGACTCCTGCGTGAACTGGTTCGGATCTGTCCAGCTCCAGTCATGCAGCGTCCCTCGCCGAGGCAACCCGCGAAGTGTAGGCGAAGCGACCCGGCATACGGAAATCCAGAGCACACATGCGATCGGCGCGTTCCGCTGCCACATAGCGCAGGAACGTCATTCTTAGCGCACGGACGCACGTGCTCGATCTATGACGCTGATGCGCTATGTCGCCTCTGGCTGATGCGGCGGCCAGACGCTTAGTTCGGGGGGTCGAACAGGCTGGCCACGGAACCGTCCTCGAATACCTCGCGGATCGCCTGGCTGAGCAGGGGGGCGATCGAGAGCTCGGTGAGCTTGTCGAAGTGGCGCTCGGGCGGGATCGGCAAGGTGTTGGTGACGATGACCTCGCGCGCATTGCAGTTCTTGAGCCGGTCGATGGCGGGTCCGGAGAGAATCGCGTGCGTTGCCGCGATGATGACGTCATCGGCCCCTGCGGCCAGGAGTGCGTCTGCCGCCTTGGTGATCGTCCCGGCGGTATCGATCATGTCGTCCACGAGGATGCAGCTGCGGCCCTTGACATCACCGACAACACGGTTGGCCACGACCTCGTTAGGCCGGTTGATGTCGCGCGTCTTGTGGATGAACGCCAGCGGCGCACCGCCCAGGCGCTTGGACCACTGCTCGGCGACTTTGATCCGACCGGCGTCCGGAGAGACGACCGCGAGCCGCTCCTTGCCATACTTCTTGCGGACGTACTTCGACAGGATCGGCAGGGCCACGAGGTGGTCCACGGGTCCGTCGAAGAACCCCTGTATCTGGTCCGCGTGCAGGTCGACGGACATCAGCCGGTCGGCCCCTGCGGTCTTGAACAGGTCCGCGATCAGGCGGGCCGAGACGGGCTCGCGGCCACGGTGCTTCTTGTCCTGCCGCCCATAGCCGTAGTACGGCATGACCACGGTGATCCGCTTGGCCGAGGCACGCTTGAGCGCGTCGACCATGAGCAGGTGCTCCATGATCCACTTGTTGACGGGAGCCGTATGGCTCTGGATGACGAACGCGTCGGAGCCCCGCACCGACTCCTCGTAGCGCACATAGATCTCGCTGTTGGCGAAGTCGTAGGCCGAGGTCGGGACCAGGTTCGTCCCTAGCTGGTAGGCCACCTCTTCGGCGAGCTGGGGGTTTGCCCGGCCGGAGAAGACCATGAGGTTCTTCTCTGTCGCGCGTTTCAGGCCGGTCATGCCGTGGGTTTCCCTTCGGGGACGGTGACGGAGTCTTCCGGAACGTTGAAAGAGGTGTCGCCGGCGGCAGCAGCCGCTTTGGCCGAGCTCGTGCCCGCGCGTTTCTGCTGCACCCAGCCGAGCAGGTTGCGTTGCGGCGCAACGTTGATGGCTAACGCGCCTGGCGGTACGTCTTTGCGAACGACCGTTCCGGCGCCCGTGTAGGCGCCGTCGCCCACGGTCACGGGTGCGACGAACATGTTGTCCGAGCCGGTGCGGCAGTGGTTGCCGATGGTCGTGTGCGTCTTGCTGACTCCGTCATAGTTGACGAAGACGCTCGAGGCGCCGATGTTGGAGTACTCGCCGATCGTGGCATCCCCGACATAGGTCAGGTGCGGGACTTTGGACCCGGTGCCTATCGTGGCGTTCTTCGTCTCCACGAAGGTGCCGATCTTGCCGTTGACACCGAGCTCTGTGCCGGGACGGAGGTAGGCGAAGGGCCCGACTGTGGCGCCTGCCCCGATGACCGCCAGGGACCCGTGGGTGCGTATGACGGACGCACCCTGTCCGATCTCAACATCAGTGAGCGTGGTGTCGGGTCCGAGGACGACGTCGTCACCAATGGTGCTGGCGCCATGGATCTGGGTCTGCGGATGGATCGTGACGTCACGCCCGAGCGTGACGTCGGCGTCGATCCAGGTGGTGGACGGGTCGACCACCGTGACTCCGGCCCGCATCCAGCCCTCGACGATCCGACGGTTGAGCTCGGCCCCGAGCCTCGACAGCTGCACCCGGTCGTTGACACCCTCGGTCTGCCAGAGGTCCTTGATCAGGTGCGCGCTGACCAACAGGCCTGCGTCCTGGACGATGCCCAAGACGTCGGTGAGGTACTTCTCACCCTGGGCGTTGTCCGTGCCGACCTGTGCCAGGGCCTTGCGCAGAACTGCCGCGTCGAACGCGTAGAGCCCGGAGTTGACCTCGCAGATCTCCAGCTGCGCGTCCGTGGCGTCCTTCTGCTCGACGATACCGACCACCGAGCCGTCGGCCGCGCGGAGAATACGGCCATAGCCTGATGGATCTGCCAACGTTGCCGTGATCACCGTGGCGGCACTCCCGCTGGCGGCGTGTGCCTTGAGTAGTCCCCGCAGTGTCTCAGCGGCCAGCAGCGGCACATCTCCGCAGGTCACCAGCACGGTGCCATCAAGCTGAACGGGAAGCGCGTCGAGAGCGCACTCGGTGGCCCTGCCCGTGCCCTTGACCTCATCCTGGTCCGCGATGACGGCGTCGGCGTCTACCGCTGCAACGTGTGCAGCCACGAGGTCGCGTCCGTGCCGCACCACGATGGCCAGGTACTGGGGGTCGACACCCCGCGCCGCGGCGATCGCGTGTCCGAGCAGCGTGCGACCCCCGATGGTGTGCAGGACCTTGGGTATGGCCGACTTCATCCGGGTGCCCTCACCTGCGGCGAGGACGATGACGGCTGCCGGGCGGGACGTGGTCACGCGGATGCGCTCCTGAGGGTCGGAGTCGATGCGGACAGGCACACTCACAGGTACGCCGCTCGCGAGCAAGACCGGTGCACTGCCTCGCTCATGCTACCTGTCCGTCCGGGGGCCGGTCACCGGCGAGCGTGGGTTGGCGTCCCTCGACGACTCCGCACACAAGGATGCATTGGTGTGAGCGTGAAATGGCCGAAAGGTGCGGCGTCGCTCGTGCGATCGAATCGGGGGGGCGTCAAGGCTTGCCCAAGGCTTGGGTAGGAACTGGCAAAGTTGCCCGAACAGGTCACGGCTTGGAGTTGGCGGGATTTTCTGCGACGATTTGTGTGGTTCGTCCCTGCTGCTGCTCATCCCCCCAAGAGCCGGCAGGGGCGAACCCCTCAGTGAGTACGAAGTGTTGAGTCGGGCCCTCGGTGTGGCTCCCCGGGAAGTGGCTCCCCGGGAAGGAATCGAACCTTCGTCGCTTGTCCTGATTCCAAGGGTTCAGTCGGGCCCTCGGTGTGGCTCCCCGGGAAGGAATCGAACCTTCGTCGCTTGTCCTGATTCCAAGGGTTCAGTCGGGCCCTCGGTGTGGCTCCCCGGGAAGGAATCGAACCTTCGTCGCTTGTCCTGATTCAAAGTCAGGCGGGCCCTGCCAGCAGACCAACCGGGGAACGCTCCGCTCGCGCGGGGCTCCGGCAAGGGTAGTGGACCACGGTAGTGGACATGGCGTAGGCGCAAAGTAGCCAACCTACGGTTCCGTAGGTTACGGTTGCGTAAGTTATTCCGCACCGAAGGAAACCAGCCATGCATACCGTCGCCCAAGACACCCGCACCATCAGTCGCGAGCTTCGCGAAGTCGAAGCCGAACGACGGGACTCCTCGAGCTCGGTCGAACGACCCAATCCCGTTCCCCCGGTCGAGCACAAGGGCATGATCGAGCAGATCGCCTTGTTCGTGTTCATCGCCATCCCGTTCCTGGCTCTCCTCAGCGCAGTTCCATTCGCGTGGGGCTGGGGTCTGGGCTGGCACGACGTGGTGATCGCTGTCGTCGCATACTGCGTCGCGGGCCATGGCATCACCGTCGGCTTCCACCGCTACTTCACCCACGGGTCGTTCAAGGCGGGGCGCGGACTTCGGGTCGCCCTGGCCATCGCCGGCTCCATGGCTATCGAGGGGCCGGTGATCCGCTGGGTGGCTGACCACCGCAGGCATCACGCCTTCTCCGACCGCGAGGGCGACCCACACTCCCCGTGGCGGTACGGCGAGACCGTGCCAGCGCTGATCAAGGGCCTGTGGTGGGCGCACACCGGCTGGCTCTTCGATGTCGAGCTGACTCCCCGTGACAAGTACGCCCCCGACCTCATGGCTGACAAAGACCTTCAACGGGTCGAGGCCGCATTCCCTGCCTTGGTCGCCATTTCCGTCCTGGCTCCGGCGATCATCGGTGGCTTGTGGTCGATGTCCTGGCAGGGCGCGCTGACGGCCTTCTTCTGGGGGTCGCTGGTCCGCATCGGCCTGCTCCACCACGTCACGTGGTCGATCAACTCGATCTGTCACGCCATCGGCGACCGGCCCTTCACCAGCCGAGACAAGTCAGCCAACGTCTGGTGGCTGGCCGTCCTGTCGATGGGTGAGTCCTGGCACAACCTGCACCACGCGGACCCGACGTGCGCCCGCCACGGTGTCGACAAGGGACAGCTCGACTCGAGCGCGCGCGTCATCTGGGTGTTTGAGAAGCTCGGCTGGGCCTCTGACGTCCGGTGGCCGCGCCAGGAACGCCTTGGTCCCAAAAGAGTTTCTGCTCTGATCTGATGCGGCGGACCAGGGACGCTTGCGTCTCAGTGGATTGCAGACAACCGGCGCCGTACCTCGAGAACATCCTGGGCCTGCCAGTCTGTGTGGTCGTTGCGCCAACCCTCCAGGTCCCGGAACTGAGACGCCTGGTTAGCAGTGGCATGGCCGACAATGTTGCTGGCGCTGATGCCGTAGGTCCGCTGCAAAGAACGAAGCAGGGCCAGAGCCGCACCGATCTGTGCAGGCCTGCCGAGGATCTGCTGATCGGCCCAGTGCGAGCTGTTTCCAGCAGTGCGCTGGACGATCTCGATGCCGATCGCCTTGTCGTTCAAGCCAATTGTATGACGACACCTCACGCTCGTCGGCACGATCTGCCACACGTCCCCGCTCTGTGCCACGATGAAGTGCGCGCAGGTGCCGGGCAGCTCCCCCAGGTTCGGCGAGTCGTTGGCAAACGTGTTTCGGGCGCTCGAAGCGGTATCGGTCTCGGTGAAGTGCAGGACGATCATCGAGGGGTTGAGCCGCCACTCGCTCGCGCCGTAGTGCCGCAGGGAGTACGCCGCCATCTCATCCTTGCGATGCTGGGGGAAGTCGATGAACCTCGGGACAAGACGCAACGACGAGGTCCCCAGCATGCGCGATGCCGTTGTGCTGGAAGGCGTGGAGGCGTGGGACGCCGTGGCTGAGCTGGTCGAAGGCGAGTGCGTCGACGTGGTCAACGGGACAGTCGTCGACGTCGTCGAGGCGGCATTCGTTGACGTGGTCGTGGGGACAGCAGTCGGGGTGGTCGATGACACGCTCGCACCCGCCCCCGCGCAGCCAGCAACGATCAACGAGGTGACCGCTGCGCCGACAAGGGAGCGAGCGGCATACCACCGATGTTCTTCCACAAGGACACACGGTAGCGAGCGAATCGACGCGAAACGGTCGAAGTTGGGCATGATGGCATCGTGACCCCAGCCCTCGAGACCAGCGCGGCGACGACATCCCGCTCCCGAATGACCGGCAAGCAACGTCGAGAGCAGCTCCTTGAGGTCGGACGAAAGCTTTTTGCGGACAAGGGTTACGAGGCCACGACGGTCGAGGAGATCGCCGCCAAGGCAGGGGTCTCAAAGCCGGTTGTCTATGAGCACTTCGGCGGCAAAGAGGGTCTGTATGCCGTGGTCGTCGACCGCGAGATCCGTTCCCTGCTTGACGGGATCAGCGGGGCGCTCACCTCCAACGGTCATGCCAGAATGCTGCTCGAGCAGGCGGCACTGGCCCTGTTGGACTACATCGAGAACTCGACCGATGGATTCCGTATCCTCGTTCGCGACTCCCCCGCCGGACAGTCGACCGGGTCTTTCGCCAGCCTGCTCAGTGACGTGGCCAGCCAGGTGGAGCACATCCTTGCGTCCGAGTTCAAGCGCCAGAAGCTCGACCCCAAGACCGCGCCGATCTATGCCCAGATGCTCGTGGGCATGGTGGCGTTGACCGGTCAATGGTGGGTGGACTCGCGCAAGTTCAAGAAGGCCGACGTTGCTGCCCACCTGGTGAACCTGGCCTGGAACGGTCTGGCGGGGATGGAGCCGAAACCCATCCTGCGCACGGCGAAGTAGCTCTCAGGCCGGCGGTCCGCCCAAGAGTCGACGGACCTCCCCGATACTCACCTGATCGAAATGCTCGTAGTGCTGACCGACGCTGCCGAAAGACGACGGCGTCTCGAGGCAGAGGACATCGTCAAAGAAGGACCTCAGGTCCGAACAAGTGCTCGGTGCTCCCACCGGGGTCGCAAAGATGACGTCACGTGGCCCACGACTGCGCACGATCTTTGCCGCCGCTCGGGCCGTTGCTCCCGTTGCCACACCGTCATCCACGACGATGACCGTCCGGCCACCCAGATCAGCAGGACCGGTGGCCTGCCGCAGCTCGGCGACCACCTGCTCGACGGCCCGAGAGCCCCGGCCAACCAAGGCCTCCACCTCGTCCTGCCTCACACCTGAACCTGCGACGACGGAGTTATTGAGAACAACCGCGCCATTCTCACCAACGGCCCCCAGCGCCAGCTCGGGCTGCCACGGCACGCCGATCTTGCGCACGACCAGCACGTCCAGCGGAACACCAAGGACTTGCGCCACCGCAGCTGCGACGGGGACGCCTCCGCGCGGAAGACCCAGAACCAGAGCACGGGCCGCCATCCCCGCATGATCGGGATCCCGAAGCCAGGCGCTGACCAGCGCGGCCAACCGGCGACCTGCATCGGCGCGGTTCTGGAACACCCCTCAAGTCTGCGCCCGACCACCCCACTTTGTTTGGCCCTCTCACGTCGGCCGTTCGCCAGTCACGTCGACGATGTCTGCTGCTCCATCCCCGGACCATTCTTGTGAGCCACGGCGAAGATACGGCGGAAAGCAAACATCGTGCCGAACGACTGGCGGGGATAGGCTCGCAGCAGCGCATTGCGATATGCCGCAACGAAGTCGGCCCGTTCGCTCTCGCCTTTGAGCACATCGAACACCGGCAGCAAGGCGGTGCCCTTGGTCCACTCCAGCACCGGATCGGGCTGGTTACCTCCTGGATCGAGGATGTGTTGGTACGTCGTCTCCCAGGCGTCCACCTCACAGCCGAGGCCGGCCAGCAGGGCGGCATACGTCGCGGGCTCACTCACTGACTCGGCGCCGTGCAGCCGCGCGAGGAGCTCGCCCGCGCGGGGCGAGCTCGCGGCCACCTCGCGCAGCAGCGCATGGGAGGGTGCCCTGAAGTTGCCCGGCACCTGCATAGCGAACCAGCCACCGGGCGCAAGCGCGCTGATCCAGCCGGGGATCAGCTCGCGGTGAGAGGGAACCCATTGCAACAACGCATTCGTGACGATGACATCGATGGGCACGCCCGCCTGCATTGGATCCCAGGTCGCCACGTCCTCAACTTGGGTCCACTCGACCCGCTCTGTGCGGTCGTTGCGACGAGCCTGCCCGAGCATCTCGGCGGAAGAGTCAACTCCGATGATGCGCGCCTCGGGCCACCGCCGCGCCAGCGAGAGGGTGAGCGGGCCCGGTCCACAGCCCAGATCAACCACAGCTCCGGGGGCGCTGGCATCCACACGCGATATCAGGTCCACGAAAGGACGCCGACGATGATCGCTGAACTTCTCGTACTGCCGGGGGTTCCAGATGTCAGCCACGGTGAGGCATCCTCTCAATGTATCTCGATATCAAGATACTTGAGGGTAGACTTTCGATCGTGCCCGCAACCCCAGCAGATGACGTCGATCGGATCGTCGACGCCTGGGCCCGCGAACGACCGGACCTCGATGTTGCGCCGTTGCACATCCTGTCGCGGGTTTCACGGCTTGCCCGCCACTTCGACCGCGACCGCGGATCCGCCTTCGCGGAGCACGGTCTCGAGGGCTGGGAGTTCGACGTCCTGTCCGCCCTTCGGCGAGCGGGCGCGCCATACGCGCTCTCCCCTGGTCAGCTGGTCACACAGACCCTGGTCACCAGCGGCACGATGACCAACCGGGTCGACCGGCTCACCGCCCGGGGACTTGTCGCCCGAAGCCCCGACCCCAGCGACCGGCGAGGCGTCAAGGTCACGCTCACCACGCAGGGCCGCACGGTCGTTGACTCCGCCATGGCCGACCTGCTCGTGCGCGAGCGCCTCCTGCTGGATCGTCTGCCACGCTCGGAACAGGACCATCTCACCGACTTCCTGCGCAGGCTGCTCTCGCCTTTCGAGGTCTGACCCCAGAGGTCAGAGGACGTTCTCAGCGACCGAAAGCCATTCCAGCTCAAGGGTCTCGCGCTCGTCGACGATAACCCGCAGCTTGTCGTTCAGCCCGATCACCGCCGTGTGATCGGCCGCCTTGGCGGCCATCTGCAGGTGGATCCTGTCCTCCTGGGCGGAGAGCTTTGAGAGTTGGCGCTCGATTCGGATCAGGTCCTTCTTCGCTTCGCGCAGCTCCGCTGCCGACGGGCCCGATCGCCCGGCCGCTGCGGGCGACGCACTGCCACGGGAGCCTCCGGATGCCGCGGCTGACGCGGCTGACGCGGCCACGCGAGCGGCGTGACGCAGGTCGAGATACTGCTCCACCCCGCCCGGCAGCTCACGGACCACACCATCACCAAGGAGCGCCACCTGCCGGTCACACATGCGCTCGAGCAGGTATCGGTCGTGGGAGACGACCAGCAGAGTCCCGGCCCATCCATCGAGGACATCCTCCATCGAGGTCAAAGTCTCGATGTCCAGGTCGTTGGTCGGCTCATCCAGGATCAGCACATTCGGCTCGGCCATGAGCAACCTCAAGAACTGCAGGCGCCTGCGCTCACCCCCTGAGAGGTCGCTGACCCGGGTCTGCTGGCGGCCGCCACTGAAGCCCAGTCGCTTGGCGAGCTGGCTGGCGCTGACCTCCTTGTCACCCAGACGGGTGAACGCCTTGACGTCCTCGATGGCCTCGATCACCCGGGAGTCGGCGAACTTGGCCAGCTCCCGGACCTCCTGGGTCAGGTAGGCCATCGACGCCGTCTTGCCGACCTTGCGCCTGCCAGAGTCCAACGTCACGTTTCCGTAGAAAGCACGCATCAGGGTGGACTTGCCGGAGCCGTTGACCCCGACGATGCCGACTCGCTCGCCAGGGGCAAGTCGCCAGGTCACGTGATCAAGCAGCAGCCGCCCGCCGAGAGTCACGCTCGCGTCAACCAGGTCGACGACATCCTTGCCCAGCCGAGTCGTCGCGAAGCGCACAAGCGAGACGTCGTCTCGGGCCGCAGGCTCGTCGGCGATCAGCTCGTTGGCCGCATCGATGCGGAACTTCGGTTTGGTCGAACGCGCGGGCGGACCGCGCCGCAGCCACGCAAGCTCCTTGCGCAGCAGGTTGCTTCGGCGCTCGTCCGTGACTGTTGCCACCCTGTCGCGTTCGGCCTTGGCGAGTACGTACGCGGCATACCCCCCGTCGTAGGAGTTCACCTGCCCGTCAACAACCTCCCAGGTGGTGGTCGCCACCGCATCGAGGAACCAGCGATCGTGGGTGACCGCCACGACGGCCGTGCCGGGGCGGGTACGCCCTGTCGCCAGGTGGTCGGCGAGCCACGCCACCCCTTCGACATCAAGATGGTTGGTCGGCTCGTCCAGGAGCAACAGGTCGTGGTCGGCGACCAGAAGCGCAGCGAGCGCCAGACGGCGACGCTCACCACCAGAGAGCGGACCCACGATCGCCTCCAGGCCGCCAAGATCTGGGGCTTCGATGCCGCCGAGAAGTCCCTCCAGAATCTCGCGAATGCGAGGGTCACCGGCCCAGACGTGCTCCGGCAGCTCGCCCAGCGCTGCCCGGCGGACGGTCGCCTCGGGATCGAGGGTGTCGACCTGGCTGAGCATGCCGACGGTCAACGACCCGACCCTGGTGACGCGCCCTTCATCGACGGGCTGGAGAGCGGCCAGGACCCTGAGAAGGGTGGACTTGCCACCACCATTGCGCCCGACGACGCCCACACGGGTGTCGCTGCTGACGCCGAGCGACACGCCATCAAGGATGCGGGTGGTGCCGAGGGCCAACGAGGCGCGCTCGACCGACACGA